>NZ_DJTK01000023.1:0-315 GCF_002438225.1 Pseudomonas sp. UBA6310
CGCCGGCCTTGAGGTACTGCACATCGGCATTGGCGACGTTGTAGGTCCAGACGCCGGCGCTGGTGATGCTCAGGCTGCCCAGCGCGCCGTTGCTGGCGGTGATGCCGGTGGTCTGGAAGCTGGCCTCGCCGCTGCCGTCGAGCCCGGTGTCCGGGTCGGTGATGGTCAGGGTGCCGGTATCGGTCAGGGTCGGGTTGCTGGCGTCCTCGGTCACCGCGCCACGGTCGTCGCCGGCGATGGTAGCGCCATCGTTGGTGCCGGTGATGGTGACGACGATGTCGTGCGGGGTGCCATCGGCGCTGCGCACGGTGAAGG
>NZ_DJTK01000023.1:624-75163 GCF_002438225.1 Pseudomonas sp. UBA6310
CTGCACGTCGGCGTTGGCGACGCTGTAGGTCCAGGCGCCGGCGGCGGTGATGCTCAGGCTGCCCAGCGCGCCGTTGCTGGCGGTGATGCCGGTGGTCTGGAACACCGACTGGCCCGCATCGGCGTCGGCGATGGTGAGGGTGCCCGCGTCGGTCAGGACGGGGTTGGCGGCGTCTTCGACGACGGCGCCCGCATCGTCACCCGCGATGACCGGGGCATCGTTGGTGCCGATGATGGTGATGGTCGCGGTGGCGGTATCCGTGCCGCCGTGGCCGTCGGAAATGGTGTAGGTGAAGGAGTCCTTGCCGACTTGCCCGGCGGTCAGGGCGTCGAACTTGCCGTTCGGGTCGTAGCTGAAGCTGCCGTCGGCATTCACCGTGAGCAGCGCGCCGCTGGCGAGGGTGATGGTGCCGCTCAACGGCTGGCCGTTCACCGCGGTCACGGCGATGGCATCCCCATCGGCGTCGCTGTCGTTGGCGAGCAGGCTGGTGCTGCCATTGGCGATAGCGAGGGTCCCGTTTTCGCTGAGGGTGTACGGGCTGTTGAGCGCCGCGCTGCCGCTGCCGGAGAAGCCGGCAAGGAAGTAGTCGGAGCCGTCGCCGCCGCCAGCGGCGGTGTCCAGCGACTCGAAGCGGATGCTGTCGAAGGCCTTGCCGCCGGTGTCGATGCCGAACGTCGCGTAGCCGGTGGTGTTCGTCGGGTCCAGCTGGAAGGTCCCGCTGGCGACTTCCGCACCGTTGTACATCGCGACCCAGCGGCCGACTTCGCCGCCGTTTTCGTCACCGATCAGGTGGGCGACGGTGAACTGTGCCTTGTCCAGGTTGCCGCTGAAGTTCAGCACGATCGCTTCGGACTTGCCGGTGGTGGGGTCGAATTCGGTTTGCGGGGCCACCTGGCTGCCCGGACGGGTGGTGCCGTCGACGCCAATGGCGTTGGCGTTGCCATCCCAGCCGCCCTGATAGAGCGTGCCGGTGCTGCCATCGGCGTTCAGCGCGACGATCGAGGTCGGGTTGCCCTTGCTGTCGACCTGGTTCCAGCGGTTGTTGCCGTAGTCGTAACCGGTGCCGGACGCGCTGAGGTTACGGTCCCCCAGCGTGACCGTGTAGGGGGTTCCGGAAATGTCGTCCACCGCGTCCGGCGGGGTGTTGATGACGATCGCGCTGTCGCTGCCCGGCGCCGACTGGTTGCCGGCGAGGTCGGTCTGGGTCGCTACGACGGTCAGCGAGCCGCCGAGCGGCGGTGCGTTTTCGGTGAAGGTGATGGTGCCGTTGTCGTAATTGAAGCCACTCAGCGGGTTGCCCTGGGCATCGGTGAACTGGGCGGTGCCATTGTCGAGGCTGAGGTTGACGGTGCTCGACGTGGTGCCGTTGGTGATCTCGAGCGTCACGGAACCACCGGCCACCAGCTCGGCGTTGCTGACCTGCACGCTGACCTGGACGCCGTCGTTGCCGATCTCGCCGACCGTGAGTTGCCCGTCGTCCGGGTTGTTGTCGTCGACGATGACGACCGTGGGCGCGGAGGGCGCGGTGGTGTCGAGCACGGCGCTGTCGGTGGCCGGCGCGGAGACGTTGCCCGCTGCGTCGGTGACTGTCGCGGTGACGACCAGCTCGGCACCTTCCGGCGGACGGGGCACGGTGGTTTCCACCGAGCCCGCCGCGATCTGGTCGGCGGTGAGGATGATGTCCTGGCTGTTGACGCCGTCGGTAACGGTCAGCGTGTCGCCGGCTACCGCGGTTGCCGGCAGACCCACGGTGACCGCGACGGTGGTGCTGTTGCCCAGCTCGCCGTTGCTCAGGAACGCGTCGTTGTTGACGTCGCTGGTGATGACGATGGTCGGTGCATCGGTCGGCGTGGCGTCCAGCGCGGCATCGTCGGTGGCCTGGGCCGGGTTGCCGGCGGCATCGGTGACGCTGGCATTCACGGTCAGCGGACCGTCGCTGAGGCTGCTCAGGTCGACGTTGGTGCTGTAGCTGCCGTCCGGGTTGGTGGTCGCGGTGACGGTGATGTCCGGCGTGTTCGGGTCGTTGTCGCTGATCACCAGGGTGACGGTGCGACCGCCGCCCACATCGGAGGTGCCGGTGATGGGGGCATCGCCGACGTTCGAGGCATTCAGGTCGTCGAGGCTGACGGTGATGTTGGCGATGGTGTCCAGGTTGGCGTCGTCGACCGCCTGGGCCGGGTTGCCGGCGGCGTCGGTGACACTGGCATTCACGGTCAGCGGACCGTCGCTGAGGCTGCTGAGGTCGGCCGTGGTGCTGTAGCTGCCGTCGGGGTTGGTGACTGCGGTGACGGTGATGTCCGGCGTGCTCGGGTCGCTGTCGCTGATCACCAGCGTCACGGTGCGCCCGCCGCCGACGTCGGAGGTCCCGCTCAGCGGGGCATTGGCCACGGTGGCGCCGTTGAGGTCGTCGAGGGTGACGGTGAGATTGGCCTCGGTATCGACGGTGTACGGGCGGTCGGTGGTCGCGCTGGAGACGTTGCCGGCGTCGTCGGCGCTGGTAACGGTGGCGATGACATTGTTGTTCGCCGCCAGGTTGCTGCTGCTGACGTCGATGCTGAAGCCAAGGTTGCCATTGGCCAGTTGAATGACGTTGCCGTTGTAGACCACGCCGCCGATGTTCAGGGTGATGGCGTCTCCGACCCGCACATCGCCGCCGACGGTGCCGGTGAGGGTGATGGTGCCGCTGTTGGCTTCGGCGCGGTTGATCACGTCGTCCGAGGTGATCGGGTCGAGGGCGATGGAGACGGCCGGCGGAATCAGGTCCTGCGGCAGCTGGGTCTCGCCGATGAAGGTGTCGTCGGCAGCGATCGCGAAACCATCGGTGGACGTGGGGTAGCCGATGGTGGGCTGGACACTGCCTGCGGTGGCGTCGAGAACCACGAAGCTGTGCCCGCCACCGGCATTTCCGGTGCCGGTGCCCGCAGCGGTCGGGCCCGCTGCGGTGGGCTCGAAGGCTTGCGTCGGGTCAGCCCCGGCAGCGATGGCCTGCTGCAGGTCGGCGACCGATTGTTCGGTGGCGGCGACGTCCTCGGTGTACTCGGAGCCGGTCTGCTGGCTCCACTGGGTATCGCGCCCCAGATCGAGCATCCTTCCGTCGCTCATTTCCAGTGTGATCATCCCCGAAGTGCCGGTCAGCACCTGGTCGTCCTGGAATATGCGGTCACCCTCCACGAGCAGGCGGCTGGCGCCTTCGGCAGACACCGCAAAGACCTGGCCGACAACACTTTTGACGATCGCGATCACACTGCTCATGAATATGTAACTCCCGGTTATTTTCGAACTGAACGCTTCGATGCTTCCGGCATCGAAGAGTGCCCGCAGGACAACAAATAAAGATGGACAAAACACGCCGCGTCAAGTATCTGGCATCGCGTACGCCTGCCGGGAAAAATCGCCAATGTCTTGACCAAACGAGGCCTATCCTAAAGAATCTGTTACATCATGTCACTTTGATATTAATTGCACTTCATGATCGACCGCTTCAAGCCCTGTAGGCCCTCCGAAAGTTGGGTGGAAAGGTGTACGAAGGAATGGTTTTTTGGCTGCGCGATGCGCGCCGTCACTGTCAAACAAGGAAATCATAAATGCGTCTTCCCTATTTAGCTCTGCTCCCGCTTTCCCTGGCGATCGCCGTTCACGCCCAGGCACAGACACTGACGGAAGCCGTCCAGCAAGCCATCGAGAATCACCCGGAAGTGCAGGCAGGCATCAACGGCCGTCTGGCGGCCGATTATCAATTGAAAGCGGCTCGTGGTGCATACCTGCCGTCGGTCGACATCCTCGCCGGCATCGGCCGCGAAGGCACCGACAACACCACCACCCGTTTCAACAGCAACGACAACGATCATTACCGTACCTTGACCCGCGGTGAATCCTCCATTCGTCTGCAACAGATGATCTACGACGGTTCCGCCACCCGTGAAGAGGTCGGCCGGCAGACCGCCATCGTCAATTCCCGCGCCTACGGCCTGCTCGCCACCTCCGAGCGGACCGCGCTGGACGCCATCCAGGTGTACCTGGAAGTGCTGCGTCGCGAGGAGCTGGTTCGTCTGGCCGAGGACAATTTCAAGAACCACCAGCGCATCTATGACCAGATCAGCCTGCGCAGCCAGCGTGGCGTCGGCAGCACCGCCGACCGCGACCAGGCCGACGCGCGTCTGGCCCTGGCGCGCAACAACCTGATCACCGAGCAGACCAACCTGGCCGATGCGCGGGTCAACTACTACAGCGTCATCGGCAGCGAGCCGACCGATCTGAGCATGCCCAACAGCCTCAACGGCCTGCTCCCGGCGACCCTCGCCGAAGCCAAGCAGCAGATGGTCGCGACCAACCCGAGCCTGCGTTCGGCCGAGTCCGACGTGGCCGCCACCGAAAGCCAGTACGCCGCCGCCAAGTCGGCCTTCCTGCCACGCGTCGACGCCGAGGTTTCGCAGAGCTTCGATAACAACATCGACGGTATCGAAGGTCACTCCAACGAATGGCAGGCGATGCTGCGCATGCGCTACAACCTGTATTCGGGTGGCAGCAACAAGGCCACGCTGGAAGCCCGCAGCTACCAGATCAACGAAGCGCTGGACATCCGCAACAACGCCCTGCGCCAGCTCAACGAAGAGCTCGGCCTGGCCTGGAACGCCCTCGAAAACGCCCGCACGCAGAAGCCGATCGCCGAGGACAACGTCGGTTTCAGCAAGCGTGTGCGTGAGGCCTACCAGAAGCAGTTCGGTCTTGGCGAGCGCACCCTGCTCGACCTGCTGGACAGCGAGAACGAACTGTTCACCGCGCAACGCCGCCTCTCCGACGTCAACTTCATCGAGCTGATGACCCAGTACCGCATCAAGGCGACCATGGGTGACCTGCTGAAGAGCCAGGGCGTGGTCGCGCCGATGGCCTCGACCGCGATGTCCGACGTCAAGACCAAGGTCCAGCTGCCCGGCCTGAACTGATGCACCGCAGTCCCCGCCGTCCGGCGGGGACTGCACGGCGAGGCCGGATTTCGTCGTTCCGCTCTGGTGCGGGCCGCCGAAATGCTGGAGCATGCGGCCCGGCCGCGACCTTCGGTGGTTGTCGGACTTTCCTTTCCTCCGTCACGAGAGTGTTCCCGCGTGGTGTCCCAAGCCAGTCAAGCGCAGCCCGGAGGCGATCCGCGTAGCCGCTACGACGACCCTCTGCTCGATAGTCTGTTGTCTCTGTGCATGCTCCATCAGCGACCCGCCAGTCGGGCGATCCTGACAGCGGGCCTGCCGTTGCCGGATCAGCGCCTGAGCGCCGACCTGCTGCCGCGCGCCGCCGCACGGGTGGGGCTGCAGGGCCGATTGCTGCGTCGCAGCCTGGGGCAGATCCCGCAGCTCGCGCTGCCGGCGTTGCTGCTGCTCAAGGAGGGCCGTTCGGCGATCCTGCTGGGTCGCGACGAGCAGGGCCGCTATCGGCTGATGCTCAGCGAGAGCGAGGGAGGCGAGGCGCTCGTGGATGCCGAGCACCTCGCCGCCGACTACAGCGGCGAGGTGTTCTTCGCGCAGCCGCGGCACAAGTACGACCTCAACCACGGCAACCTGGTCCCGCGTGCGCGCGCCTGGTTCCGCGACACCCTCCGGCGCTCCCGCTGGCTGTATGTCGATGCCATCGCCGCCAGTTTCCTGATCAACCTGATCGGTCTGTTCGCGCCGCTGTTCGTGATGAACGTCTACGACCGCGTGGTGCCGAACCAGGCCGCGTCGACGCTCTGGGTGCTGGCGATCGGCATTTCCGGGGCCTACCTGTTCGACCTGCTGCTCAAGACTATGCGCGGCCTGTGCCTGGACTTGGCCGGCAAGAAGACCGACATGATCATCTCGGCGACGCTGTTCGAGCGCATCGCCGGCATGGCCATGCGCATGCGCCCGGCGCGGGTCGGCAGTTTCGCGCAGAACATCCACGAGTTTCAGACGCTGCGCGACTTCCTCGCCTCGCTGACCATGACCAGCGTGATCGACATGCCGTTCACCCTGCTGGTATTGGCGGTGATCGCCATCCTCGGCGGGCACCTGGTGTGGATTCCGCTGCTGGCGTTCCCGCTGGCGCTGGCGATCGGCTGGGTCCTGCAGCGTTCGCTGGCGGAAACCCTCAACCGCACCATGGCGCTGTCCGCCGAGCGTCAGTCGAGCCTGATCGAGACCCTTTCCGGGCTCGACGCGATCAAGGCGAACAACGCCGAGAGCGAGCGCCAGTATCAGTGGGAGCAGACCATCGGCACCCTCGGCCGGCTCGAGCTGCGGGCGAAGATGCTCTCCAGCCTGGCGCTGAACATCACCCAGCTGATCCTGCAACTGGCCGGCGTGGTGATGATCGTGCTGGGCGTCTACCTGATCATCGACGGCAAGCTGAGCATGGGCGGGCTGATCGCCTGCTACATGCTCAACGGTCGCGCCATGGCGCCTCTGGGGCAGCTCTCCGGGCTGCTCACGCGCTACCAGCAGGCGCGTCTGACCATGGTCAACATCGACCAGATGATGGAGCTGCCGCAGGAACGCAAGGAGAACCAGCGCCCGCTGGTCCGCCAGTCGCTGCAGGGCGCCATCGAATGCCGCGGCCTGGAATTCCACTACCCGAACCAGCAGAACGCCGCGCTCAGCGGGGTCAACCTGGTCGTTCGTCCCGGCGAGAAGATCGGCATCATCGGCCGCAGCGGCTCCGGCAAGAGTTCGCTGGCCAAGCTGCTGATCGGCCTCTACGAACCGGACGCCGGCAGCCTGCTGGTGGACGGCGTGGACGTGCGCCAGCTCGATGTCAGCGACCTGCGCCACAACGTCGGCTATGTCCCGCAGGACATCCAGCTGCTCAGCGGCAGCCTGCGCGACAACCTGGTGTCCGGTGCGCGCTACGTGGAGGACGAACGCGTCCTGCGCGCGGCCGAACTGGCCGGCGTGCACGAATTCGCCCGCCTGCATCCGGAAGGCTACGAGCTGCAGGTGGGCGAGCGCGGCCACCAGTTGTCCGGTGGTCAACGGCAGAACGTGGCCCTGGCCCGCGCGCTGCTGCTCGACCCGCCGATCCTGCTGCTCGACGAACCGACCAGCGCCATGGACAACCCCGGCGAGGAGCGGCTCAAGCAGCGTCTCGCCGCCGTCATCCAGAACAAGACCCTGCTGCTGGTCACGCACCGCTCCTCGATGCTCAGCCTGGTGGACCGTCTGATCATCGTCGACAAGGGCCAGATCATCGCCGATGGACCCAAGGAAGCAGTGATGGAAGCCTTGAAGAAGGGGCAGATCAATGTCGCCTGATTCGCGTAGACAGGGGCTGTTCAGCGCCCTGCGTGGTTATTTCAACGGCGGTGATTCGCTGGCCGGGCAACCGGTGCCGGAGGTCGACAAAGCGCTGGTGGAGGATGCCCCGCGGGTCATCCGGCTGACCATCTGGGTGCTGGTCGGATTCTTCGTCTTCGGCCTGGTGTGGGCGCATTTCGCGGTGGTCGACGAGGTCACCCGCGGCGACGGCAAGGCCATTCCGTCCTCCAAGCTGCAGAAGATCCAGAACCTCGAGGGCGGCATCGTCGCCGAGCTGTTCGTGCGCGAAGGGCAGATCGTCGAAGCCGGCGCGCCGCTGCTGCGCCTGGACGACACCCGCTTCACCTCCAACGTCGGCGAAACCGAGGCCGATCGCCTGGCGATGCAGGCCCGTGTCGAACGCCTGCAGGCGGAAGTCGACGGCACCGAACTGGAACTCTCGCCCGATCTGGTCAAGGCCGCTCCCGGTCTTGCGCAGAGCGAGCTGGCGCTGTTCAAGAGCCGCCAGCAGCAACTCAAGGACGAAATCGGCGGCCTCGAGGAACAACTGGTCCAGCGCCAGCAGGAACTGCGCGAGTTCGGCTCAAAGCGCAGCCAGTACGCACGCAGCCTGGAACTGCTCAGCCAGGAAATCCGCATGTCCGAGCCGCTGGTGGCGGAAGGTGCGATTTCCCAGGTCGAGGTGCTGCGCCTGCGCCGCTCCGAGATCGAGAACCGCGGGCAGATGGAGGCCACCGACCTGGCCATTCCGCGCGCCCAGGCGGCGATCAAGGAAGTCCAGCGCAAGATCGACGAGACCCGCGGGCGTTTTCGCAGCGAGGCCCTCGGCAACCTCAACGAGGCGCGCACCGACCTGAGCAAGGCGCAGGCGACCGGCAAGGCGCTGGAGGACCGCGTCAGTCGCACGCTGGTGACCTCGCCCGTGCGCGGCATCGTCAAGCAGATGCTGGTCAACACCATCGGCGGGGTGATCCAGCCGGGCAGCGATCTGGTGGAAATCGTCCCGCTGGACGACAACCTGCTGGTCGAGGCACGCATCCGTCCGCAGGACATCGCCTTCCTCCATCCGGGGCAGAAGGCGGTGGTCAAGTTCACCGCCTACGACTACACGATCTACGGCGGCCTGCAGGCCAAGCTGGAACAGATCGGCGCGGACACGGTGACGGACGAGGACGGCAACAGCTTCTACCTGATCCAGTTGCGCACGGACAGGAGCCACCTGGGTTCCGACGAGGCGCCGCTGCTGATCATCCCCGGCATGGTCGCCTCCGTGGACATCATGACCGGCAAGAAGAGCATCCTCAGCTACCTGCTCAAGCCGATCCTCCGCGCCCGCGCCGAGGCGTTGCGCGAGCGCTGAGTTCTGGCGTTCCGCCTTCGACGCCGTCGACAGGCGGCCGCCCGGCCGACGAGTAGCGTTGGCCGGGCAAGCCACGGGTCACTAGCGCAAATCCGCCAGCGGATGCTCGCCTTCCCAGGTCGGTTCGAAGTGCGCCTCGATGACCGCGTCCGGGATTCTCGCGACATCCGGCCAGTGCCAGCGCGGGGCGTGGTCCTTGTCCACCAGGCGCGCGCGCACGCCTTCGCTGAATTCCGGGTGGCGGCAGCAGTTGAGGCTCATCGCGTACTCCATGCGAAACACTTCGGCGAGCGACATGTGGCGCGCGCGGGCGATCTGCTGCCAGACGAGGTGCGCGGTCAGCGGGCAGCCTTCGGCGAGGGTCTTGCCGGCATGCGCCAGCAGACTGTCCGGGTCGTCGCGCAGCGCGGCGATCGCCCGCCAGGCGGCAGGCAGGTCGGCGACATCGAGCAGGTCGTCCAGGCGTTCCCTGCGTGGCAGCCACTGGGCCGCCGGGAGTCGATCGCGGGCTTCGTGTTCCAGCGACCTGAGCAGGCTGATCAGTTGCATCTCCGGCTGTTCCAGCCAGTTCAGCTGGACCATCCCTTCGAGCAGTTCGTCCTGTTGTTCGTCGAGCAGGAAGCGGTCGGCGAGGTTCAGATCCAGCGCATCGCGTGCATTCATCTGGCTGGCGGTGAGGCCGAGGAAGGTTCCGAGCTTGCCCGGCAGGCGTGAAAGGAACCAGCTGGCGCCGACGTCCGGGTACAGGCCGATGTTGATTTCCGGCATCGCCAGCCGCGAGCTCGGGGTGACGATGCGCAGCGAGGCGCCCTGCAACAGGCCCATGCCGCCGCCCATCACGTAGCCATGGCCCCAGGCGATCAGCGGTTTCGGGAAGCGGTGGAGGTGATGGTCGAGGCGGTACTCGGCGGCGAAGAAGCGTGCCGCCAGTGCCGGTACTTCGCCGGGCTGCTCGCGGCAGGCCTCCACCAGCTTGCGCACGTCGCCCCCGGCGCAGAACGCCTTGGCGCCATTGCCGCGCAGCATCACGCAGACGATGCCCGGGTCGTTGGCCCAGGCTGTCAGCTTTTCGTCGAGGGCCTCGTTCATCGCCAGGCTCAGCGCGTTGAGGCTTTTTTCCGCATCCAGCGTGGCGATGCCGATGCGCACGCCGTGCAGCGCGGGGAGTTCCTGAAAGATCACATTCATTCTTGGGTTCCCATCGCGAGGCGCCGTGGCCTCGCATCCGGTTGTCGGTCAGCGGTTGCGCCAGTGGGCGTCGCGTTTTTCGAGGAAGGCGTTGACGCCCTCGCGGGTATCTTCGGCGTCGAACAGGTCGACGAAGCGCTCGCGCTCCTGGGCCAGCCAGGTGCTCGGGCCGCGTTCGCGGGCGCCCTGGATCAGTGGTTTGATCGCGCGCACCGCCACCGGGCTCTGCCGCGCGACGCGCGCCGCGAGGAGGAGCGCGTGACCACGCGCCTCGCCGGCATCGACGACCTGCTCGACCAGGCCGATGCGCAGCGCGGTTTCCGCATCCACGCGCTCGCCACAGAGGATCATGCGCTTGGCCCAGCCTTCGCCGACCAGCCAGGGCAGTGCCTGGGTTCCGCCGGCGCACGGCAGCAGGCCGACCGAGGCTTCCGGCAGGGCCAACTGCGACTGGCGCTCGGCGATGCGGATGTCGCAGGCCAGCGCGCACTCCAGCCCGCCGCCCATGGCGTAGCCGTTGATCGCGGCGATCGACACGCCGCGGAAGTCGCGCAGCGCCTCGAAGGCTTCGCCGAACAGCCGGGCCATCTCGCGGGCGCGGGCCTTGTCGCCATCGGCGAACAGCTTGAGGTCGGCTCCGGCGCTGAAGAACTTCTCGCCGCGCCCGGTGATGACCAGCGCATAGATGTCATCGTCGCGGTCGAGGTGCTCGATCAACTGCCGCAGGCCGATCAGCGACTCGCGCTCCCAGGTGTTGGCCGGCGGGTTGTTGAGGGTCAGCAGGGCGGTGTTGCCGTGCTTCTCCACGGTGAGTTTGTGGGTCAGGTCGAATAGCTGGGTTTTGTAGGGTTCCAGTGCATTGCTCATGCGAATCCTCCTGTTTTCTTCTCAGTCCTGGCGGGAAACATCGTGCGCGCCGCACGCCGCGGCGCACCTACGCAATCCGGTCGAGCATGCCGCCCTGTTCGAGCAGGCGCCGCGCGATGATCACCCGCATGATCTCGTTGGTGCCTTCCAGGATCTGGTGCACGCGGCTGTCGCGTACCCAGCGCTCCAGCGGGTAATCGTTGAGATAGCCGTAACCGCCGTGCAGTTGCAGGGCCTGGTTGCACAGCTCGAAGCAATGGTCGGTGGCGAAACGCTTGGCCATCGCACAATACAGGCTGGCCTCGGCGTCGCCCGCGTCGAGCTTGTGCGCGGCGAGACGGACCATCTGCCGGCTGGCGACGAGGTCGGTGAGCATGTCGGCGAGCCTGAACTGCAGCGCCTGGAACTCCGCCAGCGGCTTGCCGAACTGCTTGCGTTCCTCCACGTAGCGCAGCGATTGCTCCAGCGCGGCCTGGGCGGCGCCCAGCGAACAGCTGGCGATGTTGATGCGCCCGCCATCCAGGCCCTTCATCGCGTAGACGAAACCCTGGCCTTCCGGGCCGATGCGGTTGCCGGCAGGGATGCGCACGTCCTCGAAGGTGATGGTCCGGGTCGGCTGCGCGCGCCAGCCCATCTTCAGTTCGTTGCGCCCGTAGCGCACGCCCTCGGCATCGCCGGGCACCAGAAAGCAGGAAATGCCACGGGCGCCGTCTTCGCCGGTGCGCGCCATCACGATCAGCACCTGGGTGCTGCCGGCGCCGGAAATGAAGCACTTGCTGCCGTCGATCACGTAGCTGTCGCCGTCGCGGCGCGCGCGGGTGCGCAGGTGCGCGGCATCGGAGCCGGCGTCCGGCTCGGTGAGGCAGTAGGAGGCGAGCAGCTCGCCGCTGATCAGGCGCGGCAGCCAGGCGTCCTTCAACGCCGGTTCGGCGAAGCGCGCGAGCATCCAGCTGGCCATGTTGTGGATGGTGAGGAAGGCGGTGGTGGCGACGCAGCCGGCGGCCAGCTGTTCGAAGATCAGCGAGGCGGAGAGCCGCGACAGGCCAAGCCCGCCGTCCGCCTCGTCGAGGTAGAGCGCCAGGAAGCCCTGGTCGGCGGCGAGGCGAATGACATCCACCGGGAAATGGTGGTCGCGGTCCCAGTCCGCGGCGTGCGGCGCCAGTTCGCGGCTGGCGAAGGTGCGTGCGCTTTCGATCAGCAGGCGCTGCTCTTCGGAGAATTCGAAATCCATGGGCGTCCTCGTGGGTACGTTGTTCTTGTTATGCCCTCGGTGCGAGGGTTGCAGGGCGGGCCGCGCGTGGCTGCCGGCCGCTGGACGCCCTCAGGTTGCCTCATTCTCCGGCGGGCGTCATGCCGTTTTCAGTTGGCCTTGCCACCCAGCAGCTTGAGCCAGAACGCCGCCTCGCCTGGAACCTCGTCGCCCAGTTGCTGCGCCAGCGCCGCGTGGTCGGCGTCGGGAAACAGCCGGCGGAGCGCGGGCAACTGCGCCAAGGGTGCCTCGTCGCGGGGCTGTTGCAGCAGGCTGGCGACCTGCACTAGATCGGCCAGGTCGGCCTTGCCGGCGTGTTCGCGCTGCCAGTCGTCGCGGTGACGGGTGACATCGACGATCGCCGGCACCTGATTCCAGCTGGTCAGCAAGATCACCCCGATCGGCCCGGAGATGGCGTCGCAGAGCGCGTGCAGTTCGTCTTCGTCGCGCGGCGCGTCCGGCCAGCGGCCGATCTCGTCGAGCAGGGGCAGGCTGCCGATGTCCTGCAGCAGACCGGCGAGCAGGGCATCCTCCACGGCAATGCCCGGGCAGCGGCCGCACAGCGCCGCGCTGTAGGCGGCGCGCAGCTGGGCGTTCTTCCAGCGGTTGCGGAAGACCCGCTGCAGGGTCGGTTCGGTGCTGGTGAACAGGTTGCGCAGGGAGAACGCCAGAACCAGGTTGTTGAGGTTGCGGATGCCCAGGCGGCCGAGGACGTCGCGCAGGTGCTGGCAGGGGCGGCCGGTCTTGAACAGCGGGTTCTCGGCGAACTGCATGAGGTAGGCGGCCAGCGCCGGGTCGCCGTTGATCACCCGCGACAACTGTTCCAGCTGGGTCCGTGAATCTTCCAGCAGGCGCCTGATGGCTTCGGCGTTCTCGGGCATCTGCGGAACTCGGGCTTCGCCGCGCAGAAAGCGGTCGAGGAGGGCGAGACGCAGGTTTCTGGCGTCGGCATGGGGTTGGCTTTGCATGGGGGCTCGCTATTGCGGATTGACAAGCTGGTGAGGCTTTCCTAGGGTGCCGCGGCTACTTTCACAGCAGGTGCACCATGGCGCAGACGCAGGATCGGATCAAGCTCGAGGCAGGCTGGAAGGCCGTATTGCGCGACGAGTTCGACAAACCCTACATGCGGCAGCTTAGCGAGTTTCTGCGCCAGGAGAAGGCGGCCGGCAAGGTCGTTTTCCCGCCCGGGCCGCTGATCTTCAATGCCTTGAACTCCACGCCGCTCGATCAGGTGAAGGTGGTGATCCTCGGTCAGGACCCCTACCACGGGCCCGGCCAGGCCCATGGGCTGTGCTTCTCGGTGCAGCCGGGCGTGCCCACTCCGCCGTCGCTGCAGAACATCTACAAGGAGCTCAAGCGCGACCTGAACATCGACATTCCGCGCCACGGCTACCTGCAGCACTGGGCGGAGCAGGGCGTGCTGCTGCTGAACACCTCGCTGACGGTGGAGCAGGGCAATGCCGGCTCCCACGCGGCGAAGGGCTGGCAGCCGTTCACCGACCGCATCATCGAGGTGGTGAGCGAGCGGCGTCCGCACCTGGTATTCCTGCTCTGGGGCTCCCACGCGCAGGGCAAGCAAAAGCTCATCGACGCGACCAAGCACCTGGTGTTGAAATCCGCGCATCCCTCGCCGCTCTCCGCGCACCGCGGCTTCAATGGCAACGGGCATTTCAGTCGCACCAACAAGTACCTGCAGCAACAGGGCCTGGAGCCCATCGATTGGCGCCTGCCGGACGCGCCCTGAGTGCCGGCGCTACGCCCGGGCGCCGGTTTTTGCGCGATTTCCAGCGAAAGGTGAGCGAAAGCTCGCCGCATTAGGATCGACGTGCCGCCGATTCCGATCGGCGCCTGGCCGCAGCGCCAGTTACAAAAACAACAACGGTGATCGCCATGAAACGTCCCTTGCCGCTCTTGTCTCTCCCGCCGATCGTTTGCTCTGCGCCAGAAACTTTGCGCTGACCGCATGCCGTGCCCTGAACCGATGCTGACGTTGCTCGATCGTCGACAGCCGGCGCGTCTGCCCTGTGCGCCGCTTTCGTTGCCGGTCTGCGGATGGGCGGGCGAGGATCGGGCCTGACGAGCCGCGCCTCACCTCGAAGTGGGCAGTCGGCATCCGCGCCTGTATCCTGCTCGGCGGTTTCGCCGACGGGGATTTTCCCGGCCACGGCGGCGTCTGATGCGAACGGCAAAAAGCCCGGGTAGGCAGGAAGTCCGGGCTTCCGGGTCGCCACGTTTAGCGTCATCCGAACACTCTCGAACTCCCTAGAGGAACCATCATGGAATGGCTCACCAATCCGGAAATCTGGATTGCCTTCTTCACCCTGACCGCCCTGGAAATCGTCCTCGGCATCGACAACATCATCATGATCTCGATCCTGGTGGGGCGGATGCCCAAGCACATGCAGCCGAAGACGCGCTTCTTCGGGCTGGCGCTGGCGATGGTCACGCGGATTCTGCTGCTGCTGTCGATCACCTGGGTGATGCGCCTGACGGCGGACCTGTTCCATGTCCTCGGCCAGGGGATTTCCGGGCGTGACCTGATCCTCTTCTTCGGCGGCCTGTTCCTGCTCTGGAAGAGCAGTTCGGAGATCTACCACGGCCTCGAGGGCGAAGACGAAACCGCCGGCGAAGAGCCGAAAAGCAAGGCCAGCGGTTTCGTCGGCACCATCATCCAGATCGCCATCATCGACATCGTCTTCTCGCTGGACTCGGTGATCACCGCGGTCGGCATGGTCGCCCACGTCCCGGTGATGATCGCCGCGATCGTCGTCGCGGTGATGGTGATGATGCTGGCCGCCGGCACCATCAGCGACTTCATCGAAAAGCACCCGTCGCTGAAGATGCTCGCCCTGTCGTTCCTCATCGTGGTCGGTACGGTGCTGATCGCCGAAGCCTTCGAGGTCCACGTGCCGAAGGGCTATGTCTACTTCGCGATGGCCTTCTCGCTGGGTGTCGAGGCGCTGAACATCCGCCTGCGCACCAAGCTGGGCCGCAAGCAGAACGACCCGGTCAAGCTGCGCAAGGACATCCCCGGCGGCGAATGAGCCGCGACGCCTCCCTCTCCCGTGCGGGGAGGGAGGCGTGTTTCACGTCCCTTCATCCAGGCGTCTGCGCCAGATCCGGAACAGCGGTTCGGCGAGGAACAGCACCAGCAGCAGACGCATCACCTGCATCGCCGTCACCAGCGGCACCGACAGCGCCAGGGTCTCCGCCGTGAGGCTCATCTCGGCGATCCCGCCGGGCATCATGCCCAGCGTCAGCGAGCGGATATCCAGCGCCGTCAGCGCGCCCAGGGCGAATGCCGCCAGCGTGGCGAGCGCCATCATCAAGGCCGTGGAAAACAGCGTGCGCAGCAGGAACGCCGGTGCGCGGCGGAAGAATGCACGGTCGAAATGACAGCCCAGCCCGCTGCCGATGAGCAATTGGCCAAGCTGGCTGGCACCGTGCGGCAGGCCGATGTGCAGGTTCCAGACGATGCTCGCGGTGGCGCTCACCAGCAGCGGGCCGAACAGCCACGGGTTTGGCTGCTGCAGGCGTTGCCATAGCCAGGCGAGCAGCGCGCCGGCCGGCAGCAGCACGGCCAACCAGAGCCCGTCCACCGGCGCCGCCTGGAACTGCGCGTCGCCGTCGCCCATCAGCAGTTTGAAGATCGTCGGCACGCAGAGCACCAGGGCCACCACCCGCAGGCTTTGCGCCGCGGCTACCCGGCTGAGTACCGCGCCGTGACGCTGGCCGAGGTTGACCATCTCCCCGGAGCCGCCGGGCATGCAGGAAAAGAATGCGGTGGCCGGGTCTTCGCCGGTGCGCCGCAGCAGCCATACGGCGACGACGCTGGAAAGGAGGGTGAACAGCGCGCCGAAGAGGATCAGCCAGAAGTGCGCCAGCACCTGCTCCACCACTTCAGGGCTGAAGTGCAGGCCGATGCCGACGCCGATGATGCATTGACCGGTCTTGCGGCCCCCTGGCAGATCACGGATCTGCCAGGGGGTGGTGCAGCGGAACAGGATGACCGCCACCAGGGCGCCGATCATCCATGGCAGGGGCCAGTGGGCGAGGCTGGCCAGCAGCCCGCCCAGCGCGCCTACGAGCGGGGTCGCCCACCAGGCGCGCCAGCCATCACGCATCGGCCAGGGTGCGCTGCCGGGCGCTGCGGCGGCGCCAGATGCGCAGCAGCGGCAGGGCCAGCATCACCACCACCAGGGCCCAGGTGCTCATGCTGATCGGGCTCGACCAGAGGATGCCCAGTTCGCCGTTGGAGATCGACAGCGCACGGCGCAGGTTCTGCTCCATCAGCCCGCCGAGGATGAAGCCCAGCAGGATCGGCGACAGGGGGAAGTCCAGCTTGCGCAGGATGTAGCCCATGATGCCGATGCCGACCATCAGGAACAGGTCGAAGGTGGTGGCATGCACGGCGTACACGCCGATCGCGGTGATGATGGCGATCACCGGCACCAGCGCCCAGTTCGGTACGGCGAGGATGCGGGTGAAGATGCGGATCATCGGGATGTTCAGGATCACCAGCATGATGTTGGCGACGAACAGCGAGGCGATCAGGCCCCAGACGAGGTCAGGCTGTTGCTGGAACAGCAGCGGGCCGGGGGTAATGTTGTACAGGGTCAGCGCGCCGATCATCACCGCGGTGGTGCCCGAGCCGGGTACGCCGAGGGTCAGCATGGGCACCAGAGCACCGCAGCAGGACGCGCCGATGGCGGTTTCCGGGGCTGCCAGGCCGCGCATGTCGCCCTTGCCAAAATTGCCCTTGTCGCCGGCCATGCGTTTTTCGGTCATGTAGGCCACGGCGCTGGCCAGGGTCGCGCCGGCGCCCGGCAGTACGCCCATGAAGAAGCCCAGCAGGCCGCAGCGGATGTTCACGACGAACACCGAGGCCGCTTCCTTCATGTTGAACAGCATGCGCCCGGTGGCCTTGACCGCTGCGTGGCCATGGTGGGTCTTTTCCAGCAGCAGGAGGATCTCGCTGATGGAGAACAGGCCCAGCACCAGCACCACGAACTGGATGCCGTCGGCCAGGTGCACGTTGTCACCGGTGAAGCGGTACACGCCGCTGTTGGCATCGATGCCCACCGCGGAGAGGAACAGGCCGATCAGCGCGGCGATGAAGGTCTTCAGCGGCTTGTCGCCGGCCATGCCGCCCAGGGCGACGATGGCGAACACCATCAGCACGAAGTACTCCGCCGGCCCGAAGGCGATCGCCCATTTCGCCAGCAGCGGGGCGAACAGCACCATCCCGCAGGTGGCGATCAGCGCGCCGATGAACGAGCTCCACGCCGACAGCGACAGGGCCACGCCGGCCAGGCCCTGACGCGCCATGGGGTAACCGTCGAGGGTGGTCATCACGGTGGAGGCTTCACCGGGAATGTTCAGCAGGATCGAGCTGATCCGGCCGCCGTATTCGCAGCCCAGGTAGACCGCGGCCAGCAGGATCAGCGCCGATTCCGGTGGCAGGCCCAGGGCGAAGGCGATGGGAATCAGCAGGGCCACGCCGTTGATCGGGCCCAGGCCCGGCAGCAGGCCGACCACGGTGCCGATCAGGGTGCCAGTGAGGGCGGTGACCAGGTTGTAGGGGCTCAGGGCGACGCCGAAGCCCTGGCCCAGGTAGCTCAAAGTATCCATGTGTCAGTTCTCCAGTGCGCTCAGCAGGCCGAGGGGCAGGGGCACGTCCATCACGCGATCGAACAGCCAGTAGAGGAAGATGCTCATGCCCACCACGACGACGGCGCCGGGCAGCCAGCGGCCGCCATACAGGCGTGCCATGGGCAGGCCGACCAGGATCGCGCTAAGGATGAAACCCAGCGACTCGAAGGTGGCGGCCAGGACGATCAGCAGACCGACGCAGGCGGCGATCTTGATCAGGCTTTCGCGGTCCAGTTGCGGCTCGTCTTCCTTGTGCACGATGGGGGTGGGGCGGATGGCCAGGTACAGCAGGCCCAGGCTCATCAGCCCGAGCATCAGCAACGGGTAGGCCCGGGGTCCGACCGGTTCATAGGAAAATGCGGCCTGGTAGGGCCAGGCCATCACGGCCAGGGCGGCGCATACGGCCAGCAGAACCAGGGCGAAAAGGCGTTGCAGGATCATGGAAGAATCCTCGTCGGAGATGCTCGAACTGGATGAGTGAACGGGGTGCTGAAGCCGAAAGGCTTACTGGATCAGCCCGAATTCCTTGGCCAGCGACTTGTATTCCGCCGCCTGCTTCTTCACGTAGGCATCCAGCTCCTCGCCGGTCAGGGCGAAGGGGAACAACTCACGCTGGTCGCGCAACTTGGCGAAGTCTTCGGAGGCGAGCATCTTGTCGAACGAGTCCTTCCACCAGGCGTAATCCTCATCGCTGACCTTCGGCCCGAGGTAGAAGCCGCGAACCACCGGCCAGACGATGTCGTAGCCCTGCTCCTTGGCCGTGGGGATGTCCTTCATTTCCGGCTCGTCCAGACGGTTTTCCGAGAGCACGGCGAGGATGCGGATGTTGCCGCTCTGGATATGCGGCATGGAGTCGGAAATGTCGGTGGAGCCGATCTGGATATGTCCGCCGAGCAGCGCGGTGGCGATCTCGCCGCCGCCTTCCAGGGCCACGTAGCGCAGGTCGCGCGGGTTGATCCCGGCGGCCTTGGCGATCAGCGCGGTCTGCATCCAGTCCTGGCTGCCCACGGTGCCGCCGGAGCCGATCACCACCTTGCCCGGATCTTTCTTCAGTGCCGCGACCAGATCGTCGAGGGTCTTGTAGGGCGAGTCGCTCTTCACCGCGATGGCGCCGTAGCTGGTACCCACGGCGGCCAGCCACTTCACGGCGTTCTCGTCGAAACGGCCGAATTTGCCCTGCGCGAGGTTGAGCAGCGAACCGCTGGACCAGGCCACCAGGGTGCCGGCGTCGGCCGGGCGCTGGGCGACCACGGCGTTGTAGGCGACCGCGCCGACGCCGCCGGGCATGTAGGTGACGCGCATCGGTTTGCTCAGCAGCTTGGCGTCCACCAGGGCGCTCTGGGCCAGCTTGCAGGTGAGGTCGAAGCCGCCGCCGGGCGCGGCCGGTGCGATGCACTCGGGACGCTTGGGTTCGGCCAGCAACTGGCCCGAGATCAGTAGGCAGGACGCAGCCAGGGCAAGGCGGGTGAGGGCAATCTTCATCGGTGTTCTCCTTTGGGTCTTATTGTGAATCACCAGATCGGCAGGGCGTAGCTGACGATCAGGCGTAGCTCGTCCGCATCACGGGCGAAGGTAGAACGGAATCCCGCATGGCGGGCACGGAAGGTCAGGTCCTTGAGCGCGCCGCTCTGAACCACGTACTTGAACTCGACATCGCGCTCCCACTCGCGGCCTTCCTCGGTGCTGCCGGTGACCTTGGCGTTGTCGCCGCTGATGTAGCGGGTCAGGAAGCTCAGGCCGGGCACGCCCATGGCGGCGAAGTTCAGGTCGTAGCGGGCTTGCCAGGAACGCTGGTCGGCGTTGGCGAAGTCGTTGATCTGCACGAAGTTGACCAGGAAGGGGTCGCTGCCATCGATGTAGGCGAAGCCGGTGTCGCCGCTCATGCGCTGGTAGCCGAGGCCGACCTTGTGGCTGCCCTGGGCGTAGCTGAGCATGCCGTTGAGTGCGCGGTTGTCCACCTTGCCGGCTTCGGCGCGGCCGCTGTCGTCGCTGATGGCGTAGCGCAGGTCGGCGCTGAGGGTGCCGGCGCCCAGGGGCTGGCTGGCGAGCAGGCCGAGGAAGTGCTGGCGGTAGACGTCATCCAGCTCGGCGAAGTAGTAGCGCCCGGTGAGCTGCTTGCTGAAGGCGTAGTCGGCGCCGGCCAGGTCGAAGTGCGAACCGCTGGCGGCGCTGGCGAAGCGGCGGTTCTTGTTGTTCAGCGCGATGTCTTCGGAGTTGGTCGAGGCGCGGTCCTTGACCTCGCGCAGGCGGCCACCGGTGAAGGTCAGGCCGGCGATCTCCTTCGAGCTCAGCAGGCCGCCCTCGAACACCTGGGGCAGGATGCGGCTGTCGCTGGCCTTGACAACCGGCAGCTCGGGGATGTGGCTGCCCAGGCGCAGCTCGCTCTTGGAAAAGCGCATCTTCGCGGTGAGGCCGAGCTTGCCGTACTCGCCCGGGGTGCCGCCGTCGTCCTGCACCGGCAGCAGGTCGGTGCCGCTCTGGCCGCGACCGGAGTCGAGCTTGATGCCGAGCATGCCGAGGGCGTCCAGGCCGAAGCCGACGGTGCCTTCGGTGTAGCCGGACTCGATGTTGAGGATGAAGCCCTGGGCCCATTCGTCGCGGCGCGACTGGCCAGCGCCGTCACGGAAATCGCGGTTCAGGTAGATGTTGCGGGCTTCCAGGGTCGCCGAGCTGTCTTCGAAGAAGTCGGCCTGGGCGAAGGGGGCGAGCGAGCAGCCTACGAGGCTGAGCGTCAGGGTGCGAACAGGCGGCAGCGCCTGGCGGGATGCAGTGAGCATCGGTGGTCTCCAATTCTTGTTTTTGTGAACGCGGGCCCGACCAGGAGCCTGCGTCTTTGGGTGGTTCTTGCCACCCTGGCCGGATGCTAGGGGCTGAAACTTTCGCCAGCCTTTCAGCGTGAAAGAAATCTCCCGGTGTCATTCACAGCGGCTTTCTGGCCGTTACACTTCAGCCCGATCGCCCGTCTTCCGGAGTGCCGCCTTGCGAATCCTGCTGGTCGAAGACCACCCCCAACTGGCCGAGAGCGTTGCCCAGGCCTTCAAGGCCGTGGGCTGGACGGTGGACGTGCTGCACGACGGCGTGGCTGCCGACCTGGCCCTGGCCAGCGAGAACTACGCCCTGGCAGTGCTCGACGTGGGGTTGCCGCGCTTGGATGGCTTCGAGGTGCTGGCGCGCCTGCGCGAGCGGGGCAAGACGCTGCCGGTGCTGATGCTCACCGCGCGCGTCGAGGTCAAGGACCGGGTGCATGGCCTCAACCTCGGCGCGGACGACTACCTGGCCAAACCCTTCGAGCTCAGCGAGTTGGAGGCGCGGGTCAAGGCGCTGCTGCGGCGCAGCGTGCTCGGCGGCGAACAGCAGCAACGCTGCGGCCCGTTGCTCTACGACCTCGGCACCCGGCGCTTCAGTCTCGACGACGAGGTGCTGACGCTCACTTCCCGCGAGCAGGCGGTGCTGGAGGTGCTGATTGCCCGGCCGGGCCGGGTGATGAGCAAGGAGCAGCTGGCTTCCCAGGTGTTCGGCCTGGACCAGGAGGCGAGCCCGGACGCCATCGAGATCTACATCCACCGCCTGCGCAAGAAACTCGAAGGCAGCGCGGTGCGCATCGTCACCTTCCGGGGCCTCGGCTACCTGCTGGAACACCAGGATGCGTGAAATCGGCAGCCTGCGCGGACGGCTGCTGCTGCGCCTGGCCGCGCTGCTCACGGTTCTGTTGCTGATAGGCAGCCTGACCGCCTACTTCAACGCCCGCGAGGCTGCCGACACCGCCTACGACCGCACCCTGCTGGCCTCGGCGCGGGCCATTTCCGCCGGGCTCTACGAGACCGACGGCCGGCTCAAGGCCGATGTGCCCTACGTGGCCCTGGACACCTTCGCCTACGACAACGCGGGACGCATCTTCTACCAGGTGACCGACATCGAGGGGAACCTGGTATCCGGCTACGAGAACCTGCCCGGCCCGCCGAAGGGGATGCCGCGCACCAATGACTATCCGGCCCTGGCGCGCTTCTACGATGCGCGCTACGAGGGCGTCGACGTGCGTGTGGTGAGCCTGCTGCGGCCGGTGAGCGAGGAGAGCATCAAGGGCATGGCGGAAATCCGCGTGGCCGAGACCGAGGAAGCCCGCGAGCGCCTCGCACGCGGGCTGCTGGTGGACACCTTGTGGCGCCTCGCGGTGATGTCGCTGGCGGCGCTGGGGCTGGTCTGGCTGGTGGTGAGCGCGGCGCTGCGCCCGCTGACCGAACTGCGCAACGCGGTGGAGGAACGCCAGGCCGACGACCTGCGCCCGTTGCCGGTGGTGGCGGTGCAGGCCGAGCTGAAGCCGTTGGTGGACGCCCTCAACCAGTTCACCGAGCGCCTGCGCGGGCTGTTCCAGCGCCAGGCGGATTTCATCGCCGATGCCTCCCACGAGTTGCGCACGCCACTGGCGGCGCTCAAGGCGCGGGTGGAACTGGGGTTGCGCGAGCGGGAGCCGGAGCAGTGGCATCGCACCCTGGTGGAGGCCGCCGCCAACACCGACCGGCTCACCCACCTGGCCAACCAGTTGCTGTCCCTGGCGCGCATCGAGAGCGGTGCGCGCGCCATCGCCGAGGGCGGCGCGGAGCGCATCGAGCTTGGGGCGCTGGCACGTGAGCTGGGCATGGCGCTGGCGCCGCTGGCCCATGCGCGGGGCATCGCCGTCGCGCTGGAGGCGGAAGACGCGGCCTGGGTGATGGGTGAGCCGACGCTGCTCAACGAGCTCCTGAGCAACCTGCTGGACAACGCGATGGCGCACAGCGCGAGCGGCGGCAACGTCATCCTGCGGGTGGTCGCGCCGGCGACGCTGGAGGTCGAGGACGACGGTCCGGGGATTCCTGCGGCGGAGCGAGACAAGGTCTTCCAGCGCTTCTACCGGCGCAACCCTCAGGTCGGCGGCGCCGGGCTGGGGTTGGCGATCGTCGGCGAGATCTGCCGTGCCCACCTGGCGCAGATCAGCCTCCACGAGGGCGCGCAGGGCGGTTTGCTGGTGCGGGTGCGTTTCCCCGAAGCGGGCTGAGCGGCGGGCGTGGCGCGGACTGTGCGTGCGTTGTGCGGTGGCGCGTTTACCGCGTCATGCTCAGCGACTGCCGGGTTTCCATCAGGTACTGGGCTACCCTTCCGCTGGCGCGCAGGCTGGCCAGGCCACGGTTGAACCGAACCATCAGGGCGTCGTTGCCGGCCACCTTGCGCGACAGCAGCAAGTGCAGGCTGTCGCTGCGCAGCGGCTTGGGGGCGTAGGTGAGGCGCGCGCGCTCGGCGGCGCTGAAGTGGCTGTGCAGCAGGTCCATGGCGACGACGGGATCGATGGGAAACACATCCAGACGGTTCGCCAGGAGCATCCGAAGCCCCTGTTCTTCGCTGGGCAGGCGGACCACCTTGAGTTCGCCGGACTGCTCGGCGCGCTGGAAATCCGCGCCATAGTCATAGCCGTTGATGCCGCCGATACGCAGCCCGCGAAGGTCGGCAACGCGTTGCCAGTTCAGCGTCTCACCCTTGCGATGAAACAGGCTGTAGCCGCTGCTGACCACTTCGGTGCTGACGTAGAACTGCGTGTCACGCTCGGGGCTGCGCAGCCAGACCGCCGTGCCGGCGCGCTGGCCCTGTTCGGCCAGGTGAAGCGCGCGCGCCCAGGGCAGGAATTCCCACTTCACCTGGACGCCTTCGAGGGCGAAGGCTTCGCTGACGATGCGCGAGGCCACGCCATTGTGAGGCAGCTGCTGGCCCAGGTACGGCGCCCACTCGCCGTTGGTGAGGACGACTTCCTCCGCCGCCACGCCATGGCCGAACAGCAAGAGCGAAGCGAACAACAGGTAGGTCAACGACTGGCGCATGGCTAATTCCTTTTGGCCGTCGGGTGAGATGAAACCGCCCCTTATCGGCGGCCCATCATGCGGAGGCGCTGCTCAGCGAAGCATGCTCATCGCCGCTTCCATCGCATTGGACAACTCGTCCTCCGCCTGCATGTCGATGTTCGGATCGAGACCCAGCTTGGCGAAGGCGCTGATGCCGCTCCAGTCCAGCTGGGTGAACGGGTGCTCGGTGCCCAGGTAGCTCTGCAGCGTGGCGACCTGGACGATATCGACGTAATCGACCTTTTCCGAGTTGCGGGTGAAGTCGAGGTACTCGCCGGGCACCACCGCGATCGGCAGCGGGAAATCCCAGGTGCGCAGGATCTTGTCGCCAATGACCGGGTGGATGCGCTCGATCACATGGTTGAGGCTGATCGAATCGTTCATCAGTTCGGCGTGATCCTCGGCGTAGGTGAGGATCGGCAGCGCGCCGATCTGGTGGACCAGCCCGGCGAGGGTCGCCTGGTCAGGCGCCAGACGGGTGTAGCTGCGGCACAGCACATGGCAGATGCCGGCGATTTCGGTGCTGCGGTTCCACACCTCGCGCATCTTGCGATCGATGACGTCGGAGGTGGCCTGGAACATCTGCTCCATGGCCAGGCCCGTGGCCAGGTTGCAGGTGTAGTTGATGCCGAGGCGGGAGACCGCCATCTGCAGATCGGTGATCTCCTTGTTGGTGCGCAGCAGCGGGCTGTTGACCACCTTGATGATGCGTGCGCTGAGCGCGGCGTCGTTGCCGATGACCTTGCTCAGCGCGGGGATGCCGATGTTCGGGTCTTCGGCCGCCTCGCGAACGCGCAGCGCGACTTCCGGCAGCGTCGGCAGTACCAGTTCGTCGTTCTCGATCGCCTGAATCAACTCGTGTTGTACTTTTTCGGCAAGCTTGCTCATGGGTTCTCTCTGAGGTTTCAGGCGTTCTTGGGGGACTGCGCTCAGCGCATGATCTCGCGATCGGCGTCCAGGCTGTAGGGCAGGTCCAGCAGGCGCAGGGTGGGCCCGTCGCTGCTCGCCAGGTGAATCCGGCCGTCGCCGACGGCGTCTTCCTGGAGCACGGCGAGCAGCTCGATGCCGTCCTCCGAGTGGGCGGCGAGCACGACCTCGCCGACGCTGGTGCTATGAACCGGGGAGAACAGTTCCGTGCCCGGAGCGGGCAGGTCGGCGTCACCGGCCAGCCGTTGCAGGCGCCGCTTGAGCTTGCCGAGGTACTGCATGCGCGCGACGATTTCCTGGCCGGTGTAGCAGCCCTTCTTGAAGCTGACGCCGCCGACGGCCTGCAGGTTGATCATCTGCGGAATGAACGTCTCGCGGGTTTCGCCGAAGACCTGGCCGACCCCGGCGCGAATCTGCGTCAGCTTCCAGGCGTCGACGTCGGCCGTTGGCAGCAGGGCGACCAGCTTGCCGAGCAACGTCGGTGCCTGGTCTGCCGGAGCCCAGAGTTCCGCGCGGCCGTTCTCCAGGCGCAAGGCGAGCAGGCCATCCTTTTGCTGCAGCGCGCCGGGCTCCGGTGCCAGGGCGAAGCCCAGTTCGCCGAGGGCCGAATCACCCTCGAACAGGCCGAAACGCGACCAGGCGTCGCTTTCATCGAACAGCTTGGACTTGGAAAACACGGCGTATTTCTTCAGGTCCTCGAGCTGCGGCTGGACCAGTTCGGCGGCCATCGCCAGCAGGTAACCATCGCCCTGGGGCAGGATGCGGAAGCTCGACAGCATGCGTCCCTTGGGCGTGCAGCGGGCGCCGAGACTGTGGCTTTCGTTCAGGTAATTGAGGTTGCAGGTCAGCTGGCCCTGGAGAAATGTGCTCGCATCCGGACCACGAACGGCGATGACGCCCTCGTGGGCGAGTGGGCAGAAAAAAGCGGAGTCGGCCATGGAGTTCGCTGCGCAGGGGTTTGGAGCGTCATCATAGAGTGCCGCTCCCGGGTTGTCAGCGGGTGTCGGCCGAGGGGCAGGTGGCTATAATGCCGGCCTTCACAAAGGAGCCCGCTGCATGGTCGACGATATCGAACTCAACAGACTTTTCTGGCACAGCCGCCGCGGCATGCTGGAACTCGACGTGCTGCTGGTGCCATTCGTGCGCGAGGTCTATCCCAACCTCGACGACGAGGACCGCGCGCGTTACCGCAAGCTGCTCGCTTGCGAGGATCAGGACATGTTCGGCTGGTTCATGCAGCGCGCCGAACCGGACGATCCGGACCTCCAGCGCATGGTCCGCATGATCCTGGACCGTGTCCAGCCCAAGTGATCGATTCGAATGCCACTGGCGACCGTCACGGTGGCTGCTGGCGTTCTACCTGGTCGCGGCCGTGCTGGCCTCGATAGCGGTCATCGTCGCCGACATTCCCTGGCCATTCCGGCTGCTCGGCCTCGTACTGTGTCTCGCCCACGCGGCGTGGTATCTGCCGCGCGACGTGCTGCTGAGCACAGACGCCGCATTTCGCGGGTTGCAGCATGACGAGGATGGCTGGCGGCTGTGGAGCCGGGGCGCCGGCTGGCAGCCTGTTCAACTGCGACCGGACAGCCTGGCGTTACCCTCGATCGTGGTGCTGCGCTTTCGTTTTCCTGGGCAGCGCCGGGTACGCAGCCTGTGCATTCCCCGCGACGCCCTGAGCCGTGCGGAGCATCGGCGCCTGCGGGTCTGTCTGAAATTCAGTCGGCGTAGATGGGCGGCAGCAGAATAGTGTCGTGGGCTTCGGCCTGCATCTCCGGGTAATCCAGGGTGTAGTGAAGGCCGCGGCTTTCGTGACGCTGCATCGCCGAGCGGATGATCAGGTCGGCGACCTGCGCCAGGTTGCGCAGCTCGATCAGGTCGCGACTCACCTTGTAGTTGCTGTAGAACTCGTCGATCTCGTTGAGCAGCAGGCGCACGCGATGCTGGGCGCGCTGCAGGCGCTTGTTGGTGCGCACGATGCCGACGTAGTCCCACATGAAGCGCCGCAGCTCGTCCCAGTTGTGCGCGATGATCACATCCTCGTCCGAGTCGGTGACCTGGCTGGAGTCCCAGGTTGGCAGCTTGCTGGGCAAGGTGACGTCGTCCAGTTGCCCGACGATGTCCGCCGCCGCCGAGCGTGCGTAGACGAAACACTCCAGCAGCGAGTTGCTGGCCATTCGGTTGGCGCCGTGCAGGCCGGTGAAACTGGTCTCGCCTATCGCATAGAGGCCGGGAATGTCGGTGTGTCCATGCTGGTCGACCAGAACGCCGCCGCAGGTGTAATGAGCGGCGGGGACCACCGGAATCGCTTCGCGGGTGATGTCGATGCCGAAATCCAGGCAGCGCTCGTAGACCGTGGGGAAATGTGCCTTGATGAATTCGGCGGGCTTATGGCTGATGTCGAGATAGACGCAGTCTACCCCCAGCCGCTTCATCTCGTGGTCGATGGCGCGGGCGACGATATCGCGCGGGGCGAGCTCGGCGCGCGGGTCGAAGCGCTGCATGAAACGCTCGCCGTTGGGCAGCTTGAGCAGGCCGCCCTCGCCACGCACGGCTTCGGTGACCAGGAAACTCTTCGCCTGCGGGTGATAGAGGCAGGTCGGATGGAACTGGTTGAACTCCAGGTTGCCCACCCGGCAGCCGGCGCGCCAGGCCATGGCGATACCGTCGCCACAGGCGCCGTCCGGGTTGCTGGTATAGAGGTAGACCTTGGAGGCACCGCCGCTGGCGAGCACGACGAAGCGCGCGTGGTAAGTGTCCACTTCTCCGCTGTCGCGATTGAGTACGTAGGCGCCGAGGCAACGCTTGCCGTGCAGGCCGAGTTTGCGCTCGGTGATCAGGTCGACGGCCACGCGCTGCTGCAGCAGCTCGATGTTCGGCTTGCGTCGCGCCTGGTCGAGCAGGGTGTTGAAGATCGCGGCGCCGGTGGCGTCCGCCGCGTGGATGATGCGCCGATGGCTGTGGCCGCCCTCGCGCGTCAGGTGAAAGGCGAAGCCGCCATCCTCGCGGTCCGTCTCGTCATCCGGGGTGAACGGTACGCCCTGGTCGATCAGCCACTGAATGGCTTCGCGGCTGTGCTCGACGGTGAAGCGCACGGCGTCTTCGCGGCACAGGCCGGCACCCGCGACGAGGGTGTCCTCGACATGCGATTCGACGGTGTCGGCGTGGTCCAGCACCGCCGCTACGCCACCCTGGGCCCAGTAGGTCGAACCATTCGCCAGCTCGCCCTTGCTGAGCACGGCGATACGCAGATGGGACGGCAGGGTGAGGGCGAGGGTGAGGCCGGCAGCACCGCTGCCAATGACCAGGACGTCGTGCTGTAAGTGTTGGCTCATGACCAGATTCCGCGGAAGAAGCGGGACCTAGTATATAGAGCAGGGGCTCGGCACAATAGCGGGCTTATGTCGTTCGGTGGTGCTCTGGAACTTTCTAATTCAGCCAGGTTCCATAGCAGGTTACCTAGAAAGGTACGCCCGGCGCTTGTGGTGAAAGTAGTCTCACGGTTGCCCTCACTTCAAGGCTCGGCATAAAGACGTATTCGATGCAGTGGAAAGCCCACTGCCTGATTTTCCAAGCAGAACCTGAGCGGGCTGCTGGAGCTTTGCCTGGAGGGGAGAACTTTTGCGCAACATGTGGGTCTATTTTGCTAAGCCGATCTGTCACGGAGCGCGACCTAACTCCAGGCTCAACGAGGAGTTGTCATGCTAACCCAGGAGCAGGATCAGCAGCTGGTCGAGCGTGTTCAGCGCGGAGACAGAAGGGCTTTCGATTTGCTGGTGCTCAAGTACCAGCACAAGATTTTGGGTCTGATCGTGCGTTTCGTGCACGACAGCCATGAGGCTCAGGACGTGGCTCAGGAAGCCTTCATCAAGGCATACCGGGCACTGGGAAACTTTCGCGGGGACAGCGCGTTCTATACGTGGTTGTACCGGATCGCCATCAACACGGCCAAAAATCACCTGGTAGCACGCGGTCGTCGTCCACCCGACAACGACGTGAGTGCCGAAGACGCGGAGTTCTACGACGGCGATCACGCCCTCAAGGACATCGAGTCGCCGGAACGAGCAATGCTGCGGGACGAGATCGAGGACACGGTCCATCGAACCATCCAGCAGTTGCCTGAGGATTTGCGTACAGCGCTGACGCTGCGCGAGTTCGATGGTTTGAGCTACGAGGACATTGCGAGCGTCATGCAGTGTCCGGTGGGCACTGTACGTTCGCGCATCTTCCGAGCGCGAGAAGTGATCGATAAAGCATTGCAACCCTTGTTGCATGATAACTCCTAAGACAGCGGCGAAAGCCAAGAGAGGAACTGCCATGACTCGTGAATCCCTGCAGGAATCGCTGTCCGCGGTGATGGATAACGAAGCGGACCAACTTGAACTGCGTCGAGTGATCGCCGCCAGCGACGATGCCGACGTACGTGCCACCTGGTCCCGCTACCAGGTCGCCCGCGCCGTTATGCACAAGGAGTTGTTTGTCCCTCACCTGGACATCGCTTCCGCGGTTTCCGCAGCGATCGCTGAAGAGAAGGTTCCAGGCAAGGTTTCGACCGCCTGGCGCAGCGTTGGCCGCCTGGCCGTTGCTGCTTCGGTGACCGTCGCCGTGCTGGCAGGCGTGCGCTTCTACAACCAGGACGAAGTGGGCGGCGTTCAGCTCGCTCAACAGGCTCAGCCTTCCCAGGTAACCGTGCCTCAACAGGTGGCTGGTGGCGCTGTGCTCGCAGGCTTCACCGCCAACGGTGCCCAGGCCGAGACTCCGGTTTCTGCAGACGGCAATCAGGCAGCCTGGCATGACCAGCGTCTGGCTGAGTACCTGCGCCAGCACGCCCAGCAGTCCGCCTCCAACGGTGTCGAAGGCCCTCTGCCTTACGCCCGCGCAGCGAGCCTCGAAGAACAGCACTGAGGGGTTACATGCGCAGTCTCCCCTTGGTGGTGTTGATGGGGAGCTTGTTGGCGACCTCGGCGGCCAATGCCGCCGATGCGCAGGACTGGCTTCTCAAACTGCAAAGCGCCGAGCAACAGAAAAGCTTCCATGGGACGTTCGTCTATGAGCGCGATGGAAGCTTTTCCACGCATGGCATCTGGCATGAGGTGGACGCGAGTGGCGCCGTGAAAGAGCGGCTGTTGCAACTCGACGGTCTTCCTTACGAAGTGCTGCGCACCAACGGCAAAACCGATTGCGCCACCGGTACGCCGGTCGATCAGTCGAGCGAGGCGGGCCAGTCCTGGCTCACCCGCACGCTGGACCCTCAGCAACTCTCTCAATGGTATGACTTGCGCGATGCGGGCGAATCCCGGGTCGCGGGTCGCAATGCCGTTGTCTTGGCACTGGTTCCGCGTGACCAGCATCGCTACGGCTTCGAGTTGCACCTCGATCGGGAAACCGCATTGCCGCTGAAGTCCCTGCTGATCAACGAAGACGGTCACGTCCTGGAGCGTTTCCAGTTCACCGACTTCGTTCCGCAAGAGGCCGGGGATGGCGCCGCCGCCAAGGCGAGCGGCGACTGCAAGCCGGTTCAGGTCGCACAAAGCAAGGTTCTTCCCGATAACGCCTGGCGTTCGGACTGGGTTCCTCCGGGATTCACCCTGAATAGCATTCTCCAGCGACGCAGCCCTGCGTCCTCCGAGCCCGTCGCCTGCATGCTTTATGGCGATGGCATCACCCAGTTTTCTGTATTTCTCGAGCCGTTGCGCGGCGCCCGTTTCGATGATGCGCGTAGCCAACTGGGCCCGACCGTAGCCGTCTCCCGGCATATGCCGACCGCCGAGGGCGAGGTGATGGTGACCGTTGTGGGCGAGATTCCGCTGGGCACCGCCGAGCGAATAGCGCTGTCGATCCGTCCTGGTGAAGCGCAAAGCCTGCAATGAGCGAAGAAAGGCGTGATTTCGTAGTATCCGTCGTCCTGCGAGGCTCATAGATGCAAATGCCCATTTCCTGATTCTCAGCCTTGTGCTGATGTCGAGTTGCGCCGCCTGGGGTGGCGTACCAGACTCGCGGTGCCTTCGGGCGCGTGCCGAGTTTTTTTTGTTTCCGGGGAGGCCCCATGTTCAAAGCAAGTTTCAAATCCTATCTGTCGGGTGTCGCGGCGCTGCTGCTGATGTCCCAGGCGCTGGTGGCGAAGGCGGAACTGCCTGATTTCACCGGACTGGTGGAAGCGGCTTCGCCCGCGGTGGTTAACATCAGTACCACGCAGAAACTGCCCGACCGCGGCGTCGCGCAATCGCAGATGCCCGACCTCGAAGGTCTCCCGCCGATGCTGCGGGAATTCCTGGAGCGCGGGATGCCTCAGCAGGGGCCCAACGCGCCCAAGGGTCGCCAGCGTGAAGCGCAGTCCCTGGGTTCGGGTTTCATTATTTCCGATGATGGTTATGTCCTGACCAACAACCACGTGGTCGCCGATGCCGATGAGATTCTCGTGCGCATGCCCGATCGCAGCGAGCTCAAGGCAAAGCTGATCGGTGCCGATCCGCGCACCGACGTGGCGTTGCTGAAAATCGACGGCAAGAACCTGCCGACCGTGAAGATCGGCAACTCCGAGGCGCTCAAGGTCGGTGAGTGGGTGCTGGCCATCGGCTCGCCGTTCGGTTTCGATCATTCCGCGACCTCCGGCATTGTCAGCGCGAAGGGCCGCAGCCTGCCGAACGAGAGCTACGTGCCGTTCATTCAGACCGACGTGGCCATCAACCCGGGTAACTCCGGCGGTCCGCTGTTCAACCTGAAGGGCGAAGTGGTCGGGATCAACTCGCAGATCTTCACCCGTTCCGGCGGGTTCATGGGCCTGTCGTTCGCCATCCCGATCGATGTCGCGATGGACGTCGCCAACCAGTTGAAGACCGGCGGCAAGGTCAGCCGCGGCTGGCTGGGCGTGGTGATACAGGAAGTGAACAAAGATCTCGCCGAATCCTTTGGTCTCGACAAACCGGCCGGTGCGCTGGTTGCCCAGGTCCTCGACAACGGCCCGGCGGCGGCTGGCGGTCTGAAGGTCGGCGATGTCATTCTCAGCCTCAACGGTCAACCGATTGTGATGTCCGCGGACCTTCCGCACCTGGTCGGTGCGATGAAGTCGGGGTCCAAGGTCAAGCTGGAAGTCGCCCGCGAAGGTCAGCGCAAGACGCTCGAACTGACGGTCGGCGCGCTGCCGGCGGAAGGCGAGGAGATGTCGATGGGCGGCGCCGAGGAAGGCGTCGAGCGCAGCAGCAACCGTCTGGGCGTGAAGGTGGTCGAGCTGACCGCCGAGCAGAAGAAATCCCTCGATCTGCAGGGCGGCGTGGTCATTCGCGAGGTGCTCGACGGTCCCGCAGCGCTGATCGGCCTGCGTCCGGGTGACGTGATCACCCACCTGAACAACCAGTCCATCGATTCGGCGAAGACTTTCACCGAAGTTGCTCAGCAACTGCCGAAGAATCGCTCGGTATCGATGCGTGTACTGCGTCAGGGACGTGCCAGCTTCATCACCTTCAAGCTGTCCGAATAGCGGCTAAAGGCCATTGGAGCGATGTGAAAAGGGGCGCTGCGAATCGCCCCTTTTTCATGCCTGCAATCCTGCTCGGGCGTGACCTTTGAGCAGGCTATCGGGTACACTTGCCGGCTATTTTTCGGCGGGATTCTTCCGCGGTCTTTCGAGTGTTGATCCGTGAGTGATCTGAGTCATATCCGCAACTTTTCCATCATTGCCCACATCGACCACGGCAAGTCGACGCTGGCGGACCGCTTCATCCAGATCTGCGGCGGTCTTTCCGATCGCGAGATGGAGGCCCAGGTCCTCGACTCCATGGATCTGGAGCGTGAGCGCGGTATCACCATCAAAGCCCACAGCGTAACGCTGCACTACAACGCGCAGGACGGCAAAACCTACCAGCTGAACTTCATCGATACCCCCGGGCATGTCGACTTCACCTACGAAGTCAGCCGCTCTTTGGCGGCCTGCGAAGGCGCGCTGCTGGTGGTGGATGCCGGCCAGGGCGTCGAGGCGCAGTCGGTGGCGAACTGCTACACCGCCATCGAGCAGGGCCTGGAAGTGATGCCGGTGCTGAACAAGATGGACCTGCCCCAGGCTGAGCCGGAGCGGGTGAAGGACGAGATCGAGCACATCATCGGTATCGACGCGACCGACGCGGTGGCGTGCAGTGCCAAGAGCGGCATGGGCGTGATCGATGTGCTCGAGCGTCTGGTCAAGGTGATCCCGGCGCCGACCGGCGACATCGAGGCGCCGTTGCAGGCGCTGATCATCGACTCCTGGTTCGACAACTATCTGGGCGTGGTCTCGCTGGTGCGGGTACGCCACGGGCGAATCAAGAAGGGCGACAAGGTACTGGTCAAGTCCACCGGCAAGATCCATCAGGTGGACAGCGTCGGGGTATTCACTCCCAAGCACACCAGCACCGAGGACCTCAAGGCCGGTGAAGTGGGCTTCATCATCGCCGGCATCAAGGACATCCACGGCGCGCCCGTGGGCGACACCCTGACCCTGTCGAGCACGCCGGATGTCGACGTGCTCCCCGGCTTCCAGCGGATCAAGCCGCAGGTGTATGCCGGCCTGTTCCCGGTCAGCTCCGACGATTTCGAGGATTTCCGCGAAGCGCTGCAGAAGCTGACGCTGAACGACGCCGCGCTGCAGTACGAGCCGGAAAGCTCGGAAGCGCTGGGCTTCGGTTTCCGCATCGGCTTCCTCGGCATGCTGCACATGGAGATCATCCAGGAACGCCTGGAGCGCGAGTACGACCTCGACCTGATCACCACCGCGCCAACCGTGGTCTTCGAAGTGGTGATGAAGAACGGCGACACGCTCTACGTCGACAACCCGTCCAAGCTTCCCGATCTCGCCTCCATCGAGGAAATGCGCGAGCCGATCGTGCGCGCCAACATCCTGGTGCCGCAGGAACACCTGGGCAACGTCATCACCCTGTGCATCGAGAAACGCGGCGTGCAGCGTGACATGCAGTTCCTCAGCAGCCAGGTCCAGATCAGCTACGATTTGCCGATGAACGAGGTGGTGCTGGACTTCTTCGACCGCCTGAAATCGGTGAGCCGCGGTTATGCCTCGCTGGACTACGCGTTCGACCGCTTCCAGTCGGCCAACCTGGTCAAGCTCGACGTGCTGATCAACGCCGAGAAGGTCGATGCGTTGGCCTTGATCGTGCATCGTGACAAGGCGCACTACAAAGGCCGCGCCCTGACCGAGAAAATGAAAGAGCTGATCCCGCGTCAGATGTTCGACGTCGCGATCCAGGCCGCCATCGGCGGTCAGATCGTTGCGCGGACGACCGTGAAGGCGTTGCGCAAGAACGTTCTTGCCAAGTGCTATGGCGGCGATGTCAGCCGTAAGCGCAAGCTTCTGGAAAAGCAGAAGGCCGGTAAGAAGCGAATGAAACAGGTCGGTAGCGTGGAAATTCCCCAGGAAGCCTTCCTCGCCGTACTCAAAGTGGATAGCTAGATGTCGTCGATCAATTTCCCGTTGTTGCTGGTCATCGCGGTGGCCGTTTGCGGCTTCCTCGCGCTCATCGATCTGCTGGTGCTGGCGCCGCGTCGGCGTTCTGCCATCGCGGCCTACCAGGGCAGCGTCGGGCAGGCCGATCCCGTGGTGGTGGAGCGCCTGAACAAGGAGCCGCTGCTGGTCGAGTACGGCAAGTCGTTCTTCCCGGTGCTGGCCATCGTGCTGGTGCTGCGGTCGTTCCTCGTCGAGCCCTTCCAGATCCCATCCGGCTCGATGAAACCGACCCTTGAAGTGGGCGATTTCATCCTCGTCAACAAGTTCGCCTACGGCATCCGCCTGCCGGTGCTGGACAGCAAGGTGATCGAGGTGGGCGATCCGCAGCGCGGTGACGTGATGGTGTTCCGCTACCCCAGCGATCCCAACGTCAACTACATCAAACGAGTGGTCGGGCTGCCGGGCGACAAGGTGCGCTACACCACCGACAAGCACCTGTTCGTCAACGACCAGCCGGTTGCCGAGCAACTGATCGGCGAGGAGCCGGGCACCCTCGGCAGCGCGGTGCTCTACAAGGAACAGCTGGGCGAGGCCGAGCACCTGATCCGCAAGGAGATGAGCCGTTACCGCGCCGAACCCGGCCGCGAGTGGACGGTGCCCGGTGGTCACTACTTCATGATGGGTGACAACCGCGACAACTCCAACGACAGCCGCTACTGGAACGATCCGAAGATTCCGAAGGACGTTCTCGGCATGGTTCCGGACCGCAATATCGTCGGCAAGGCCTTTGCGGTCTGGCTGAGCTGGCCGGATCCGAAGATGAGCAACCTGCCCAATTTCAGCCGGGTCGGTCTGATCCACTGATTCGTCGACGGCGCCTCCGGGCGCCGCTGCGTTTCCCCATCGGAATACATGACATTGAGGTCGAGCATGAAAGGTGCGCGTTCGCAGAAAGGCTTTTCGCTGTTGGGCTGGATGCTGGTCCTGGCACTGGTCGCGTTCTTCGCCAGCGCGGCGTTCAAGATGATCCCGCACTATCTCGACTACATGTCGATGGAGAAGATCATCACCTCGGTGGAAACCGAGAAGGCCTCGCAGATCCGCACCATTCCCGAGTTCTACAGCCATGTCAGCCGGGGCATGCAGATCAACAACATCCGCGACCTGAACGTCAACGATGCGGTCAAGGTCGAAGTGGTGAACAACGACTTCCGCGTTCACCTCCAGTACGAAAAACGCGAGCCGCTGATCCAGAACCTCGATCTGGTGGCCCGTTTCGATAAAGAATTTCGCGTAAGAATGCCGTGAACCCACAGTTGGCCCGTCTCGAGCGTCAGCTCGGCTACACCTTCAAGGACAGCGAGCTGATGCTCCTGGCCCTCACTCATCGCAGCTTCGCCGGACGCAACAACGAGCGTCTGGAGTTCCTCGGCGATGCGATCCTCAACTTCGTCGCCGGTGAGGCGCTGTTCGAGCGCTTCCCGCAGGCCCGCGAAGGCCAGCTGTCGCGCTTGCGCGCGCGGCTGGTCAAAGGCGAGACACTGGCGCTGCTGGCGCGCGGTTTCGACCTCGGCGAATACCTGCGTCTGGGCTCGGGCGAGCTGAAGAGCGGCGGTTTTCGTCGCGAGTCGATCCTGGCGGATGCGCTGGAAGCGCTGATCGGCGCGATCTATCTCGATGCCGGGATGCAGGCCGCCCGCGAGCGCGTGCTGGCCTGGCTAACTTCCGAGCTGGACAGCCTGACGCTGGTCGACACCAACAAGGACCCGAAGACGCGCCTGCAGGAGTTCCTCCAGTCGCGCGCCTGCGAACTGCCGCGTTACGAAGTGGTGGATATCCAGGGCGAACCGCACTGCCGGAGTTTCTTCGTCGAGTGCCAGATTTCGCTGTTGAACGAAAAGACCCGCGGGCAGGGCGCCAGCCGGCGTATCGCCGAGCAGGTAGCGGCCGCCGCCGCCCTAATCGCCCTGGGCGTGGAGAATGGCAATGAATGATGAAAGCGTGACGCGTTGCGGCTATGTCGCCATCGTCGGCCGTCCCAACGTCGGCAAGTCGACCCTGCTCAACCACATTCTCGGGCAGAAGCTGGCGATCACTTCGCGCAAGCCGCAGACCACCCGCCACAACATGCTCGGGATCAAGACCGAGGGCGCGATCCAGGCGGTCTATGTCGATACTCCCGGTCTGCACAAGAACGGCGAGAAAGCGCTCAATCGCTACATGAACAAGACCGCGTCGGCCGCCCTGAAGGACGTCGACGTGGTGGTCTTCGTGGTCGACCGCACCCGCTGGACCGATGAGGACCAGATGGTTCTCGAGCGCGTGCAGTACGTCACCGGGCCGGTGATCGTCGCGGTGAACAAGACCGATCGCCTGGACGAGAAGGGCGATCTGCTGCCGCACCTGAAGTGGCTTTCCGAGCAGTTGCCCAATGCCGAGGTGGTGCCGATTTCCGCCCAGCACGGGCAGAACCTCGAGCTGTTCGAGAAACTGGTGGCCGAGCGGCTGCCGGAAAACGAGCACTTCTTCCCCGAAGACCAGATCACCGATCGCTCCAGCCGCTTCCTCGCCGCCGAACTGGTGCGCGAGAAGATCATGCGCCAGCTCGGCGCCGAGCTGCCGTACCAGATCACCGTGGAAATCGAAGAGTTCAAGCAGGAAGGCCGCATCCTGCACATCCATGCGCTGATCCTGGTCGAGCGTGACGGGCAGAAGAAGATCATCATCGGCGAGAAGGGCGAGCGGATCAAAAGCATCGGCCAGAACGCCCGCAAGGACATGGAAGTGCTGTTCGACTCCAAGGTGATGCTCAACCTCTGGGTCAAGGTGAAAGGCGGTTGGTCCGACGACGAGCGCGCGCTGCACTCGCTGGGCTACCACGACCAGTAAACCCCGCACCCTCCGGCGCCCGTGCCCGTCGCGGGCGTACGTTTCCGAACCGCCGCAGTGTCCCCGCCCATGAGCCAGCTCGCGTTCGTCCTGCACAGTCGGCCGTACAAGGAAACCAGCGCGATGGTCGACCTGTTCACGCGCGAGCAGGGTCGTCTGCGCGCCGTGCAGCGCAGCGCCAGGGGCAAGTCGGGAAGTGGCGCGCGGCCTTTCCTGCCGCTGGACGTCGAACTGCGCGGGCGCGGCGAGCTGAAGAGCATCGCCCGCCTGGAAAGCGCCGGCATTCCCAACCTCCTGGCGGGCGAGGCGCTGTTCAGCGGCTTCTACCTCAACGAGTTGCTGATCCGGCTGCTGCCGGCCGAAGTCGCGCACCCGCAGTTCTTCGAGCACTACGCCGCGACAGTCGCGGCGCTGGCCCAGGGGCGGCCGATCGAACCGTTGCTGCGCGCCTTCGAATGGCGCCTGCTGGACGAGCTGGGCTATGGTTTCGCCCTGGACACCGACCGGCATGGCGAAGCGATCGCTGCCGACGGCATCTACCGGCTGCTCACCGACGCCGGCCTGGAGCCGATCGGCCAACTGCAGACAGGCTCGTTCCATGGCGCCGACCTGCTGGCCATGGCCGAGGCCGACTGGTCTTCTCCCGGCGCGCTGGCCGCGGCCAAGCGCCTGATGCGCCAAGCCCTGGCGCCCCATCTGGGCGGCCGACCGCTGGTCAGCCGCGAGTTGTTCATGACCCTCAAGGAGCCTCCCAAGTGAGTGACCTCAATCGCATTCTGCTGGGCGTCAACATCGATCACGTCGCCACCCTGCGCCAGGCCCGCGGCACGCGTTATCCCGACCCGCTGAAGGCCGCGCTGGACGCCGAGGAAGCTGGCGCCGACGGCATCACCCTGCACCTGCGCGAAGACCGCCGACACATCCAGGAACGCGACGTGCGGGTGATGAAGGACGCCCTGCAGACGCGGATGAACTTCGAGATGGGCGTCACCGAGTCGATGCTGGCGTTCGCCGAAGGCATTCGCCCGGAGCACATCTGCCTGGTTCCGGAAACCCGCCAGGAACTGACCACCGAGGGTGGCCTGGATGTCGCCGGTCAGGAAGAGCGCATCCGCGACGCGGTCGAGCGCCTCGGCCGGCTGGGCTGCGAGGTGTCGCTGTTCATCGACGCCGAGGAACGCCAGATCGCCGCCGCCAAACGCATCGGCGCGCCGGCCATCGAGCTGCACACCGGGCGCTACGCCGACGCCGAGACGCCGGCCGCCGCGGCTCAGGAGCTGCAGCGTCTGCGCGACAGCGTGGCCTTTGGCGTGGCCGAAGGGTTGATCGTCAACGCCGGCCACGGCCTGCATTACCACAACGCCGAGCAGGTGGCGGCGATCAAGGGGATCCACGAGCTGAACATCGGCCATGCCATCGTCGCGCACGCGCTGTTCGTCGGTTTCAAGGCCGCGGTGCTGGAGATGAAGCACCTGATCGTCGCGGCAGCCGGGCGCCGCTGAGGATAGCCGGGGGCCTGCCGTCTGCCTTCAGGTCACGGCTTGCGCGCGACCAGTACCGCGCGACGCGGGGCGGGCAGGCCTTCGACGGTGCGGCGGTGGTCCTCGGGATCGAGGAATTCGGGCAGCGACTGGTAGCGCATCCAGTCCGTCGCGCGCTGTTCCTCGACCGAGGTGATGCTGACGTCCACGCAGCGCACGTCGACGAAGCCCGCGCGGCGCAGCCACAGCTCCAGTGCCGGCACCGACGGCAGGAACCAGACGTTGCGCATCTGCGCGTAGCGATCCTCGGGAACCAGCACCTGCTGGGCATCGCCTTCCACCACCAGGGTTTCCAGCACCAGTTCGCCGTCGCGCACCAGGCAGTCCTTGAGGTCGAGCAGGTGGTCGATGGGCGAGCGACGGTGATAGAGCACGCCCATGGAAAACACCGTGTCGAAGCCTTGCAGCTTGCCGGGCAGTTCCTCGAACGCCAGCGGCAGGTGCCAGGCGGGCAGCTCCGGCAGGTAATGCTTCATCGCCAGGAACTGGCAGAGGAACAGCCAGTTGGGGTCGATGCCGACCACCGCGTCCGCTCCGGCGCCGAGCATGCGCCACATGTAGTAGCCATTGCCGCAGCCGACATCCAGCACGCGCTTGCCGGCCAGGTCCAGGTGCGGGGCGACGCGCTGCCATTTCCAGTCCGAGCGCCATTCGGTGTCCACGTGCACGCCGAACAGGTGGAAGGGTCCCTTGCGCCAGGGAATCAGGCCGCGCAGGGCGGTTTCCAGCGCTTCGCGGACGGAGTCGTCGCGCGGGCCGTCGAGACTGAACGCGTGCAGCAGGTCGACTTGCCCGGCGTGCAGCGGCGGCAGCGCCTCGACGGCGGCATACCAGCGCGGCAGGTCGCCGTGGCCGATGGCCAGCTTGGCATCGATCTGTGCCGGCAGGTCGGCGCTCCAGTCCTGCAGCGGGCTACCGGCCAACCGGGCCTGCAGGGCATCGAGGTCGAAGCGGCCGATCATGGCAGGGCGATCAGCGAGGCGAAGTTGAGGCACTGGAACCACGGCACCACCTTGCTGAAACCGGCCGCCAGCAACCGCTCGCGGTGCTGTTCCAGGCTGTCGGGCTTCATCACGTTCTCGATGGCGCTGCGCTTCTGCGCGATTTCCAGCTCGCTGTAGCCGTTGGCGCGTTTGAAGTCGAGGTGCAGCTCGTTGAGCAGGGCGTGTTCCTCGGCGTCCTCGAAACGCAGTTTTTCCGAGAGGATCAGCGCACCGCCGGGCAGCAGTGCCTGGCGGATACGGCCGAGCAGGGCGAGGCGCTGCGTCGGATCGATGAACTGCAGGGTGAAATTCAGCGCCACCAGCGACGCCGGCTGGAACTCCAGGGCGAGGATGTCGGCGTCGATGACCTCCACCGGCAGCAGTTCCTGGAACATCGAATCCTGCGCGTGCAGGTATTCGCGGCAGCGCTCGACCATCGCCGGCGAGTTGTCGATCGCGATCACCCGGCAGCGCTCCGTGCGCACGTGGCGGCGCAGCGCCTGGGTCACCGCGCCGAGGGAACTGCCCAGGTCATAGAGCGCGGTGTCGGGCTGGGCGAACCGTGCGGCGAGCACGCCGAGGTTCTCGACGATGGTCGGGTAACCCGGCACCGAGCGCTTGATCATGTCCGGAAACACGCGCACCACGTCCTCGTTGAAGACGAAGTCCGGCACCTGCTGGACGGGCTGGGCGAAGAGGCGGTCGGGCTGTTGTTTCACGGTGGTCACTACCGGCGCTGTGCGGAAAGGCCGGCATTCTAGCCAAGCCTGAGCGAATGCCAAAGCCGGCACGCCGGCTGGTCGTATTCGGGCGGCGTGGCATCACTCGGCGTGCAGGGCGCACTCGAAGGTCCGGGCCGGGGCGCCGTCGGCATCCCACGCCTGCTGATAACGCAGCGCCAGGAGCGCGTCGCCGGCGTTCGCCACCTGGAAGCGCCAGGTCGACTCGCCGCCGCTGCCTACCAGGTCGCCACTGTCTTCCGGGTTGGCGTAGACCTCCGGGCCGAGGCTGCGCAGCACCGCGGGAGCGGCGTCGAGCAATTGCCAGCGGTAGCCGCTGGTGGGGTCGCTGGGCAGGCTGAGCACCAGCGTCTGGCCCTGGTACAACTTCAATGGATGGCATCGGGAAGCCTGGCTTTCTTCCAGGGTCACGGTAGCGGGCGGCTTGCCGGCGCAGCCGCCGAGCAGCAGGACGGCGGGCAGGAGCAGGCGGAGCGGAACGGACATCGACGGATACCTCGAAGGGGATGCCGCCTTACTCTACCCAAAACCGTGCCAGCTGGGTCGGTTCGAGCGCGCCGCCGCCCGGGCTGGCGGCGGACAGGAGCGCGACCGGCATGGCCGCGCCCGATCGTCATCACGGCGCCGGGCGCCAGCCATCAGGGGAAGAGCACGTTCGCCACGTCCGCGAAGCGCTTGGCGAAGTGCACGGTGATGCCTTCCTTGAGATAGTCCGGCAGTTCCTTGAAATCGCCGCGATTGGCTTCCGGAAGGATCAGCTCGAAGATCTTCTGCCGCCGCGCGGCGATGACCTTCTCGCGAACCCCGCCGATCGGCATCACCTGGCCGGTCAGCGAGAGTTCGCCGGTCATCGCCACGCCTTTCTTCGGCGCCTGCTCGCGGGCCAGCGACAGCAGCGCGCTGGCCATGGTCACGCCGGCGCTGGGGCCGTCCTTGGGCGTGGCGCCGTCGGGCACGTGGAGGTGGACGAAGGCCTGGTCGAAGAAGGTCGGGTCGCCCTTGAACGCCTTGAGGTTCGAGCTGATGTAGCTGTAGGCGATCTCCGCCGACTCCTTCATCACCTCGCCGAGCTGCCCGGTGAGCTTGAAGCCGCGGTTGAGCGTATGGATGCGCGTGGCCTCGATCGGCAGGGTGGCGCCGCCCATGCTGGTCCAGGCCAGACCGGTGATGATGCCGACCCCGGACAGCACCTGTTCGGTACGGAAGTGCGGCATGCCGAGGGATTCTTCCAGGTCCTTGGGCGCGATCTTGATCTTCGCCTGCGGGTCGTCGAGCAGCTTGATCACCGCCTTGCGCACCAGTTTGCCCAGCTGCTTTTCCAGTTGGCGCACCCCGGCTTCGCGGGCGTAGCCCTCGATCACCAGGCGCAGGGCGGCGTCGCTGATACCCAGGCGGTTCTTCGGCACGCCGGCTTTTTCCAGCTGCTTGGGCCACAGGTGGCGCTTGGCGATGGCCAGCTTCTCCTCGGTAATGTAGCCGGACAGGCGGATCACTTCCATGCGGTCGAGCAGCGGGCCGGGGATCGAGTCGAGGGTGTTCGCGGTGCAGACGAAGAGCACCTTGGACAGGTCCAGGCGCAGGTCCAGGTAATGGTCGAGGAAGTCGACGTTCTGCTCCGGGTCGAGGGTCTCCAGCAGCGCCGAAGCCGGATCACCCTGGTAGCTCTGGCCCATCTTGTCGATCTCGTCGAGCATGATCACCGGGTTCATCACCTCGACATCCTTCAGCGCCTGCACCAGCTTGCCCGGCTGGGCGCCGATGTAGGTGCGCCGGTGGCCCTTGATCTCGGCCTCGTCGCGCATGCCGCCGAGGCTGAAGCGGTAGAACGGCCGGCCCAGGGATTCGGCGATGGACTTGCCGATGCTGGTCTTGCCGACGCCGGGCGGGCCGACCAGCAGCACGATGGAGCCGGCGATCTCACCTTTGAAGGCGCCCACCGCGAGGAACTCGAGAATGCGGTTCTTCACATCGTCGAGGCCGGCATGCTGCGCGTCGAGCACCTTGCGCGCGTGCTTGAGGTCGAGCTTGTCCTGGCCGAACACGCCCCAGGGCAGGGCGGTGGCCCAGTCCAGGTAGTTACGGGTGACGGCGTATTCCGGCGAGCCGGTCTCGAGGATGGACAGCTTGTTCAGCTCCTCCTCGATGCGCTTCTGCGCGGCCGGCGGCACGGTCTTGCCCTCCAGGCGGGCGCGGAATTCGTCGGTGTCGGCGCTGCGGTCGTCCTTGGTGATGCCCAGCTCCTGCTGGATCACCTTCAGCTGTTCCTTGAGGAAGAACTCGCGCTGGCGCTCGCCGATCTTGCGGTTGACCTCGGCGGACAGCTCCTTCTGCAGGCGCGCCACCTCGACTTCCTTGCGCAGCAGCGGCAGCACCTTCTCCATGCGCTTGAGCATCGGCACGCAGTCGAGCACTTCCTGCAGCTCGATCCCCGGCGCCGTGGTCAGCGCGGCGGCGAAGTCGGTGAGCGGGGAGGGGTCGTTGGTGCTGAAGCGGTTCAGGTAGTTCTTCAGCTCCTCGCTGTACAGCGGGTTGAGCGGCAGCAGCTCCTTGATCGCGTTGATCAGCGCCATGCCGTAGGCCTTCACCTCGTCGCGCGGGTCCGGCGGGCTCTGCGGGTAGTCCACCTCCACCAGGAACGGCGGCCGGTGGCGCTTCAGCCAGCCACGGATACGCACCCGAGAAAGCCCCTGGGCGACGAACTGCACCTTGCCGTTCTCGCGGCTGGCGCGATGGATGCGCACCAAGGTGCCGTGCTCGGGCAGGCTGCTGGTGTCGAAATGGCGGGGGGCCTCCGGCGGGTTCTCCATGAAGAACAGCGCCAGACAGTGGTGATCGGTCTTCGCCACCAGCTCCAGGGTTTCCGCCCAGGGCTCCTCGTTGACGATGATCGGCAGCACCTGCGCCGGGAAGAACGGCCGGTTGTGGATCGGAATGATGTAGACCTTGTCCGGCAGGGTCTGCCCGGGCAGCGCCAGTTTTCCTTCCGAATGGATGACTTCTTCAACGAGTTCAGCGGTGATGTCCTGGTCGCTCATGGGGCACCTGTAATCCGTGTATGCAGATCTAGATGGGTCGGTGCAGCGAGGAATTCAATGGCACCGCGGTGGAACCTGCCGTCGACCGGCCGATATTGGGAAAAAAGGCGTCCTTCCAGTAGAATGCGCAAAATTTGATCAGCCGTGATCCGCCCATGCTCAAAGCCCGCCTCATGTGCCTGGATGCCCAGGCCCACGAACATGCCCATGACTATCACCAGTTGGTGATGTCCCTTTCCGGGCGCGCGGAATTCGAGGTGAACGGTGCGGGCGGCGAGGTCTGCCGGATGCGCGCCTGCCTGGTGCCGGGTGATGCCGAGCACGAGTTCGCCGGCGTGGGTGACAACCGCATGCTGATCATCGATATGGACGGCGAGGAGTCCAGCGCCGAGGATCTCCAGTTGCTCATGCGCCTGTTCGAGATTCCGCGCTACCCGGCCCTCGATCCGGACTTCCAGAACCTGCTCAACTACGCCGGCGCCGAACTCACCCGCTACGGCAGCGACCCGGCGTTGTCGCGCGCCCTCGGCGGCCTTTTGCTGCGTGCCATGCACCTGCGCCTGTTCGGCGAGCACGCGCCGCAGGTGCGCGGCCCGCTGGATCTGGAACGGCTCGACGCGCACATCCAGGACAACCTGGCGCGGCGCATCAGCGTGGCCGAACTGGCGCAGGTGGCCTGCCTCAGCCCGAGCCACTTCCACGTCCAGTTCAAGGACAGCGTCGGCCTGACCCCTCACCAATACCTGCTGAAGACCCGCCTGGACCGCGCCGCCCGGCTGTTGCGCGAAAGCCCGCTGCCGCTGGTGCGCATCGCCGGCGAGTGCGGGTTTTCCAGCCAGAGCGCGCTGACCACCGCCATGCGGCGCTACCTGGGCCTGACGCCGAAACGTCTGCGCGGCAGCGACGCCTGATCTGCCGTTCGCCGAGAGTGGTTCGTTCGGCCGTGGTTTTCCCGAGAAGCATGCCCCGCTCGCACGGGCTACGTAGGAGGATCGGAATGGTGCGCATCTTTCGCCGCAGGAGAATCACCGACGCGCGCGTGCTGCTGGTGGCGCTGGGGCTGGCGCTGTCCGCGTGCGCACAGCGGCCGGCGCAGGACGAGCGTCTCTACCGCGAGCTGGGCGAGCAGGCCGGGATCACCCGTATCGTCGAAGGCATGCTGCTCAACGTCGCTGCTGACCCGCGCATCTTCCGGCATTTCCATGACGTCGACATCGTCCGCCTGCGCGACAGGCTGATCGAGCAGTTCTGTGCCGAGAGCGGCGGCCCCTGCGAGCGCGGCGACAGCGTGCAGCACATCAGCGAGGGGCTGGGCCTCTCGCCCGCGGGCTTCGGCGCGCTGGTCGAGGACCTGCGGGCGTCGATGGACGCCCAGGGCGTTCCCGGCCCGGTGCAGAGCCAGCTGCTGGCGCGCCTGGCGCCGGGGCGCGGCGACGTCGTCCGCCGCTGAGGCGGCGGTCGGCGGACGGCCAACCGCTATTGGCCGCCGCTTTCTGATCGAGTTCCTCGGGCCGGAGCTTTTCGTAAAAAGTCCGTAGCTTTGCGCAAGAACCGGCGCGGCGACTGCCACTACATTCCACCGTCCGCTCACGCGCTCGCCTGCGCCGGGTCCTTGCCCGACCGTGCACGCCTGGCAAGACCCACGAAAGCAGTCTCCACCCGAGGAGGGTCTCGATGTTCAAAGCCGCTCATGTCCTGCAGGCCGACGCACTCAATGCGTCGGCCGCCGAGTTCTTCCCCGTCATCAGCGCCAACTACGCCGTCGACGAGGCCGCCTACCTCACCGAACTGCTGCAGCTCGCCGATCCGGGCGAAGCCGGCATCGAAGCCGTTCGCCAGAAGGCCCGCAGCCTGATCGAAGACGTGCGCAGCCGCGACAACGTCGAAGACACCCTCGATGCCCTGTTGCGCCAGTACAGCCTCGACACCCACGAAGGCCTGATGCTGATGTGCCTGGCCGAGGCGCTGCTGCGGGTGCCGGACGCCGCCACCGCAGACGCGCTGATCCGCGACAAGCTGAACGCCGCCGAGTGGGAACGGCACCTCGGCCAGAGCGACAACGTGCTGGTCAACTTCGCCGCCTGGGGCCTGGTGATGACCGGCAAGGTGGTCGACCCGGAAACCGCCGATGGCCGGCCGAAGAGCGTTCTCGGTCGCCTGATCAAACGTTCCGGGGAACCGGTGATCCGCGCCGCGATGAACCAGGCGATGAAGCTGATGGGCAAGCAGTTCGTCCTCGGCCGGAGCATCTCCGAAGCGCTGAAGAACGGTCGTCCGCAGCGCGAGAAGGGCTACACCTATTCCTTCGACATGCTGGGCGAGGCGGCCCTCACCGTCGAGGACGCCGCCAAGTACATGGCCGACTACCGCAAGGCGGTGCAGACCGTCGGCGCCGAGCCGCAGGTCGGCCCCGGCCCGCGTCCGTCGGTGTCGATCAAGCTCTCCGCACTGCACCCGCGCTATGAAGTGGCGCAGCGCGAGCGCGTGCTCACCGAGCTGTTCGGCAGCGTCCGCGAGCTGGCCGTGATGGCCCGCGGGCTGAACGTCGGCATCACCATCGACGCTGAGGAAGCCGACCGCCTGGAGCTGTCGCTGGAGTTGTTCGAGAAGCTGATGCGCGACCCGGCCATCGCCGGCTGGGGCGAGTTCGGCCTGGTCGTTCAGGCGTATTCCAAACGCTGCCTGCCGACCCTGGTCTGGCTGACCCTGCTGGGTCGTGAACTCGGCGCGCGCATCCCGCTGCGCCTGGTCAAGGGCGCCTACTGGGACAGCGAGATCAAGCAGTGCCAGGTCTGGGGCCTCGACGGCTACCCGGTGTTCACCCGCAAGGAAGCCACCGACACCTCCTACCTGGCCTGCGCGCGCTTTTTGCTCTCCGAGCACACCCGCGGGGTCATCTACCCGCAGTTCGCCAGCCACAACGCGCACACCGTCAGCTGCATCCTGGCGATGGCGGGCGAGCGCGAATTCGAGTTCCAGCGCCTGCATGGCATGGGCGACGCGCTCTACGACACGGTGCTGGAGAAGCACGGCAAGAACGTACGCATCTACGCCCCGGTCGGCGCGCACAAGGACCTGCTGCCGTACCTGGTCCGCCGCCTGCTGGAAAACGGCGCCAACTCCTCGTTCGTCCACCAGTTGGTCGACCCGCGCGTCGCCGTCGAATCGCTCATCGATCACCCGGTCACCCAGCTGCGCAGCTTCAAAACCCTCGCCAACGACAGAATCCCGCTCCCGCCGGCGCTGTACGGCCAGCGCAAGAACTCCCAGGGCCTCAACATGAATATCCAGAATCAGTGGAACGAACTGGCTAACGCCTACCAGCCTTTCATCGACCGCCAGTGGCAGGCCGCGCCGGTCATCGATGGCGAGACGCTCGCCGGCAGCGCCAGCGAAGTGCGCTGCCCGTTCGACCTGAACAAGGTGGTCGGCAGCGCGCAGTTCGCCACGGCCGCCCAGGCCAAACAGGCGGTGGACGCCCTCGCGGCGTTCTGGCCGCGCTGGAACGCCACCCCGGTGGATACCCGCGCGAACGTCCTCGAGCGTCTCGCCGACCTGCTGGAAAGCAACCGCGCCGAGCTGATGGCGCTGTGCACCGTGGAAGCCGGCAAGTCCCTGCAGGACGGCATCGACGAGGTTCGCGAAGCCGTCGACTTCTGCCGCTACTACGCCCAGCAGGCGCGCCTGAAGCTCGGCCGCGAAGAGCTCAAGGGCCCGACCGGCGAGCGCAACGAACTGTTCCACGAGGGCCGTGGCGTGTTCGTCTGCATCAGCCCGTGGAACTTCCCGCTGGCGATCTACCTGGGCCAGATCGCCGCCGCGCTGGTCGCCGGCAATACCGTGCTGGCCAAGCCGGCCGAGCAGACCAGCCTGATCGCCGCCCGCGCGCTGCAGCTGATGTTCGAGGCCGGCCTGCCGAAACAGGCCATCGCCTTCCTGCCGGGCGACGGTGCCACCCTCGGCGGCGTGTTCTGCCGCGACCCGCGCGTGGTCGGCGTGTGCTTCACCGGCTCCACCGACACCGCCCGCATCATCAACCGCCAACTGGCCGAGAAGGAAGGTCCGATCGCTACCCTGATCGCCGAGACCGGCGGGCAGAACGCGATGATCGTCGACTCCACCGCGCTGCCCGAGCAGGTGGTCAAGGACGCCGTCGGCTCCGCCTTCACCAGCGCCGGCCAGCGTTGCTCGGCCCTGCGCGTGCTCTACGTGCAGCGCGACATCGCCGACCGTGTGATCGACCTGCTCAAGGGCGCGATGGCCGAGCTGAAGGTCGGCCCGACCCACCTGCGCGAGAACGACATCGGTCCGGTGATCGACGAGGAAGCCCGCGCCGGCCTGCTGGCGCACATCGCCGCGCTCAAGGACGAGGGCAAGCTGATCGCCGAAGCCAGGCTTCCGGCCGGCCTGAACGGTCACTTCGTCGCGCCGGTGGCGTTCGAGATCGGCGGCATCCACGAGCTGAAGGAGGAACACTTCGGCCCAGTGCTGCACGTGGTGCGCTTCGAGGCGGCGGACCTGGAGAAGGTCGTCGCGGCGATCAACGCCACCGGCTACGGGCTGACCCTCGGCGTGCACAGCCGCAACGAGGAAACCGCTGCGCGAATCGAGGCCCTGGCACGGGTCGGCAACCTCTACGTCAACCGCAACCAGATCGGCGCGGTGGTCGGCGTGCAGCCGTTCGGTGGCTGCGGCCTGTCCGGCACCGGGCCGAAGGCCGGCGGTCCGAGCTACCTGATGCGCTTCGCCAACGAACGCACCACCTCGATCAACACCACTGCGGTGGGCGGCAACGCCTCGCTGCTGTCGCTGGGGGATTGATCATTCGCCCCGTTTTGCCGTAGAAGGCGGGCCCGGTCCGCGAGCGCTGATTGCAGCCTTCGCGGGCCGGGCCCGTTTTCATTTCCGAGCAAGAGACCCGCGCCGCGCCAACCGCGCCGCCGGACAAGACGACACGCCTGCCTCCAGAGCGTGCTTGCGCAAACGGCCACGGCCAACCCGTGAGCCCATAACAACAACCAATGGAGCCATCAATGAGCGCCAATACCCCCATGCTGATCACGTTCGTGATCTACATCGCTGCCATGGTCCTGATCGGCCTGGTCGCCTATCTGCGCACCAAGAACTTCTCCGACTACATCCTCGGCGGTCGCAGCCTCGGCAGTTTCGTCACCGCGCTCTCCGCCGGTGCTTCGGACATGAGCGGCTGGCTGCTGATGGGCCTGCCGGGCGCCGTCTACCTGTCCGGCCTCTCGGAAAGCTGGATCGCCATCGGCCTGATCGCCGGTGCCTGGCTCAACTGGCTGTTCGTCGCCGGTCGCCTGCGCGTGCAGACCGAGCACAACGGCAACGCGCTGACCCTGCCGGACTACTTCACCACCCGCTTCGAGGACAACAGCCGCATCCTGCGCGTGTTCTCGGCCCTGGTGATCCTGGTGTTCTTCACCATCTACTGCGCCTCGGGCATCGTCGCCGGCGCTCGCCTGTTCGAAAGCACCTTCGGCATGTCCTACGAGACCGCCCTCTGGGCCGGCGCAGCGGCGACCATCGCCTACACCTTCGTCGGAGGCTTCCTCGCGGTGAGCTGGACCGACACCGTGCAGGCGACGCTGATGATCTTCGCTCTGATCCTCACGCCGATCGTGGTAATGCTCGCCACCGGCGGCGTCGACACCACCTTCCTGGCCATCGAGGCCAACGATCCGACCAACTTCGACGTGCTCAAGGGCGCCAGCTTCGTCGGCGTGATCTCGCTGCTCGCCTGGGGCCTGGGCTACTTCGGCCAGCCGCACATCCTCGCGCGCTTCATGGCGGCCGACTCGGTGAAGTCGATCCCCGCCGCACGCCGCATCTCGATGACCTGGATGGTCCTCTGCCTAGGCGGTGCGGTGGCCGTGGGTTTCTTCGGCATCGCCTACTTCTCGGCTCACCCGGACGTCGCCGGCGCCGTCAGCGAAAACCCGGAGCGGGTGTTCATCGAGCTGGCCAAGCTGCTGTTCAATCCCTGGATCGCCGGCGTGCTGCTCTCGGCCATTCTCGCCGCCGTGATGAGCACCCTGAGCTGCCAGTTGCTGGTGTGCTCCAGCGCGCTGACCGAGGATTTCTACAAGGCCTTCCTGCGCAAGGGCGCCTCGCAGCGCGAGCTGGTCTGGGTCGGCCGCGGCATGGTGCTGCTGATCGCGGTGGTCGCGATCATTGTCGCCCGTGACCCTGAGAGCAAGGTGCTCGGCCTGGTGTCCTACGCCTGGGCCGGGTTCGGCGCGGCCTTCGGCCCGGTGGTGATCTTCTCGCTGGTGTGGAAGGGCATGACCCGCAACGGCGCCCTGGCCGGCATGCTGGTCGGCGCGGTGACCGTGGTGCTGTGGAAGCAGTACGTCGGCCTGGGCCTGTACGAGATCATTCCGGGCTTCATCTTCGCCAGCCTGGCGATCCTGATCTTCAGCAAGATCGGCAGCGGCCCTACCGCCGGCATGCTCGAACGCTTCGACGCCGCCGAGAAGGAATATCAGGACGCTCACCTCTGAGGCCCTGAGCGCAGCCTTGTAACGCAGACGCACGCGGCCCGTCCCGGAAAGGACGGGCCGTTTGCATTTCAGCGCCCGGCCATTCGGCGCTTCGGTCGAACCCGCGCGGCGCGGCGTGCGTCATCCGCAGGACGGCATCATGGGGAGTCGAACATGGCGGCACAGATCGGCGCGCGGCAGTTGAACATCGACCTCGTCCACGGCGGCGAGGCCGCGCTGTTCAGGTGGTTTATCGCTAGCTTCCTGTTCGGCAAGCGCATCCAGAGCGAGATCGCCGCGCAGGCCTACCGCGTGATCGTCGACAGGCATGGCATCGATACGCCGCAGAAGCTGGGCGCCTGCAGCCATCGACGGCTCGTCGGCATGCTCGGCGAGGCGCGTTACGTGCGCTACGACGAGTCGACGGCCGAGCGTCTGCTCAGCCTGTGCCGGACGCTGATGGAGGAGTACGGCGGCGCGGTCGGGGCGATCCAGGCGCGCAGCGAAAACCGCGCGGCGTTCGAGAAGCGCCTGGCCCGGTTCGAGGGTGTCGGCCCTAAGACCGTGGAAATCTTCATGCGCGAGGCGGCGTCAGTCTGGTACTAAGTGCCACCGACGCCGGTTCCAGGTGGCCTTACGGCGTGCGCGCCGCCTGTGCCGGCACCTCGCCGAGCAGGCGCTGCAGCGCCTGGCGATACTGGCGGTGGCCCAGGCGCATGCTGTTGTTGTGGGTGCCGCCCTCGACCATGAGCAGTTGCTTGGGCTCGTTGGCGGCCACGAACAGCTCTTCGCTGAAGCGCGGCGAAACGTAGGGGTCGTTGCTGCCATGTACGATCAACAGCGGCAGGCGAACCTGGGCGATCTTCTCCAGCGAGTCGAATTTCTGCGAAAGAATCCAGCGGATCGGTAGCGAGGTGTGGGCGATGCTGGCGGCCACATCGGCGAGGTTGGTGAAGGTCGACTCGATGATCAGGCCACCGGCCTCCGGCGCCCGGCCCTCGCGGTCGGCGTCCTGGCTGAGTTCCTCGGCGAGGTCGACGGCAACCGCACCGCCCAGGGAGTGGCCGTAGATGTAGCGTTTGCCGGGTGCCGGCTGTAACTGCTCGAGGCGCTGCCAAGCGATACGCGCGTCCTGGTTGACGCTGCGTTCCGATGGCAGGTCGCCTGGGCTTTCGCCGAAGCCGCGGTAGTCGATGGCGAGCACCGAGAAGCCGAGGTCGTGCAATTGCTCGATGCGGAACAGCTGGCCGGTCAGGTTCCAGCGCGAACCGTGCAGGTAGAGCAGGGCGGGCGCATCCTCGCGGGTCGCCGGCCACCACCAGGCGTGAACGTTCTGGCCGGCGAGGAAGTCGCTGGAGTCCAGTTGCATTTCCTCCACGTCGGCGGGCAGGCCGCCGTACCAGCTGGCGGTTCCCGACTCAACCCGAAACACCAGTTCGCGCTCTTTCTGTTCCAGGTGCGCGCAGCCGATGGGCAGCGCCAGCAGCAGCGCGGCAAGCATGCACAGGCGCAGCCAGCGCCGTTTCAGCGCCTCGATCCAGCCAGCCGGCATTCGACCTCCTCGGTGGGTGAAACCTCGTCTTGGTTGACCGGGACAACGCTGCGGCGTTTCGCCGAGGGTGTCGCGCAGGCGTTACCCGATGTTGCCTGGCGGCTCTTTCGCCCCTCGAGCCGCTCGGCTAAGGTGCGCGGATTCTTCTCCAGGACGATCCCCATGAGTTCCAACGATCCCCTTCACGGCATCACGCTGGAAGCCATCCTGCGGCAGTTGCAGGAGCATTACGGCTGGGAGGAACTGGCGCGGCGCATCGACATCCGCTGCTTCAAGAGCGACCCGAGCATCAAGTCGAGCCTGACGTTCCTGCGCAAGACGCCGTGGGCGCGGGAGAAGGTCGAAGCGCTGTTCATCCGCCTGCGTGCCAGGGGCTAGGCACGCAGGCGGCGCGCCGATCAGCTCGGCGTGGCGGTAAGCGGCCCGGCGGCGGCCGGCGCTTTCTGCGGAGCATTGAGGCGCTTGTTGAAGTCCAGCCACAGCGCCAGCAAGGCCATCAGGACGACCCCGAGCAGGGCGGTGAAGAGGCTGGCGGCGAGGGTGTCGCCGTTCAGCGAGTTGGTGAAGTCGGCCAGCGGCGCCAGCAGCACGCCGAGGCAGAACACCTCCAGCGAATAACGTCCCATGCGGCACAGCTGTTGCGCCGGCCAGGTCTGCAGCCAGGGGCCGCGGGCGAGCAGCAGCGGCACGCAGTAGGCCAGCGCCATGAAGTGCAGCAGGCGCACCGGTGAGAGGTCGGTCTTGCTGATCGGGTAGATCAGCTGGGCGACGCTTTCCGGGACCAGCGCGTCGTGCAGCGGCTGCCACTTCCAGGACAGCGCGACCAGCGCGCAGACCGCCAGGTAGGCCATCGACACGAAGAACAGCGCGCCGCGCCGACGCTGTGCCGGCGTGGTGGTCGGTTCGCGTTGCGCCATCACCGCCGCCGCGCCGCCGAGGACGAAGATCACCTGCCAGGCCAGCGGGTTGAAGTACCACTTGCCGTCCGGCGGCAGGCCGTTGAAGTTCCAGCCGAATGCCTGCACCAGCACGTAGAGCAGCAGCGACAGCCCGACGGCCACGTCGACGCGCCTGAGCAACAGCGGCAGCACCACCGGCAGGCTGAGCAGCAGCACGATGTACAGCGGCAACGGGTCCATCAGGTTCGGCTTGAAGCGCAGCAGTAACTCGTCGATGAGGGCCTGCTGCGGGTTGGCGAGGAAGTAATCGAGGCCCATCTCCTGGGAGATGTTGCGCGTCTCGATATGGTCGTTGGCGGTGAACACGATGCCCATCAGCACCGCCAGCAGGAAGATGTGCGCGACGTAGAGCACCCAGGCGCGACGCAGCACCCGCAGGCAGCCCACCAGATAACCGTCGCGCTGCATGACCTTGCCGTAGGCGAGGACCGACGCGTAGCCGGCGAGGAACACGAAGATCTCCGCGGCGTCGCTGAAACCGACATTGCGCGGCGTGATCAGCCCTAGGACGTTCTGCGGAATGTGGTCCCAGAAAATGAAGATCAGGGCCAGCCCGCGAAAAAAATCGATGCGGTGATCACGTCCAGTATTCATTGGCGTGCGCCTCTCGTTCTGTCGCGACAGTGGGGCTGCAGGGCTCTGGCAGCCAGCCGAAAGGCGACTCTGTTTTATGGACAATGCGTTTTTCCGATTAGTGCAGGGCGCGCTGGCGCCCTCGGCGCCAGCGCTGACGAAGGGTCGACGGCGGCGTGTGGGCGCGCATTCTACTAGCAAGCTTCGCGCCCGCAGCGCGCGAGCACGCAAACGTAGGCTCTCGGGCCAATATGCCGCGGCGACGCGCAGCGCGAAGGGTGCCGGAAAACCCCGTGCTCCGCTCGTCGGAAGGGGTTTCCAGATGTGTTGAGAACGGCGGTGCGTCGCCGGCGGGAGCGGTTTCAGCGCTTCGCGATGCGTGCCCGGCACGGCAGGCGCGGCGCGTTGCCGTGCATCGCCTGCCGCCGTGCGCTCTGGCGCGGCGCCTCAGGCGTCGTTCAGATTGGCCAGCGAGGGTGGGTTGCCGCGGGTCTGCACCACGCGGTGGATGAAGTGCAGCTTGGCGATCACCGGCGCCGGCAGGACGAACGGGTAGGTGTCCGGCTGGCCCATGCTGCGGGCCAGCTCGTTGAGCATCGCAGCCATCTCGATCCAGGCGTTGACGAAGGCGATGAAGTCGTCGCCCTGTTCGTCATGCGGGTCGTAGAGCACGTCGCGGGTATAGGGCACGAAGTCGAGGTCGCTGTTCATCGCGGTCATGCCGAAGCCCACCGCGGTGTCCAGGGTGTCCATCATGTGCAGGTAGTGGGCCCAGGTCTCGGCCCAGTCTTCCCAGGGGTGCATGGTCGCGTAGGCGCTGACGAAGCTCTGCTGCCAGTCGGCCGGTGCGCCGTTGTCGTAGTGGCGCTGCAGCGCTTCGTCGTAGTCCAGGCGTTCGTCGCCGAACAGCCGGCGGAAATCGGCGAGCCAGCCGCTGCCCGCGATCAGGCGATCCCAGTAGTAATGGCCGACCTCGTGGCGGAAGTGCCCCAGCAGGGTGCGGTAGGGCTCGTGCAACTGCGCGCGCATGCGCTCGCGATGCGCATCGTCGGCCTCGGCGACGTTGAGGGTGATCAGCCCGCCCGAGTGGCCGGTCATCGGGTTCTGACCTTCGGCGTCGGTTCCCAGCAGATCGAAGGCGAGGCCGGTTTCCTCGTTCTGCGCCTTGCTGATCAGTGGCAGCCCGAGGTCGAGCAGCTGTGCCACCAGGCGGCGTTTGGCGGCTTCGATCTTGTGCCAGCGCTCGCCGTTACCTTCCACCGAGAGATCGGGGATGGTCCGGTTCAACTGGCAGGCGACGCACAGCGTCTGGCCGCTGGCCTGCGGCACCAGCCAGTTGCAGCCGGCCGGCATGGTCAGGTTGGCGCAGCGCAGATAGACCTGCGATTTCGGGTCGTCGGTGATGCGCCAGGTATCCGCCTCGCCGGCCGGGCTCAGCGGGACGATCTCGCCGCGGTCCGGCGCGAATCCCAGCGGCGAGGAGCAGGCCAGGCAGACGCTGTTGCGAAAGAACACCGCCTGCCCGCAGGCGCACTGATAGTGGGCTTTTTCGCCGATCAGGCGGGTCTTGCGCGGGCCGTTGCGATGGCTGGTGACGGAGTAGGCAGCTGACACGATGAGGTCCATCCGGGTGGGAGAGGTGAGTGAATACGGAACCGGGTTCTGTTCTGGAGGCGGCGCTCGCGCTGCAGCGGCGTCTTCGCGCTTCGTCCGGCGTTGCCGTCAATGGCAATTCGCCGGCGGCGCAACCTGTTTCCGGTGCAGGACACTAGATCGCCGCGTGACGACACTGGTTCAGCACCGCCAGTCGGCGGCTCAGGCGTCCTGCGCCTTGAGCAGCAGGGAAAACAGTTCGGAGTGCGATTTGATCCCGAGCTTGCTGTAGATGTGCTTGCGGTGGACTTTGACGGTTTCCGCGGAAATCTCCAGTTTGCGTGCGATCTCCTTGCCGGAATGGCCGCTGAGCAGCAGGCGCGCGACGTCCAGTTCGCGCTGGGTGAGCTGCTGCGCCAGGCGCGACTGCCAGTCCGGTTCGGCCGTCTCGGCACGCGGCAGCGCCTCGAAATGCCGGCGCTGCGCCAGCAGCGCGCCGAGCCAGGGGCTCAGCAGGCCGAGCAGGGCGGTCTGCTCTGGGCTGAACGGGCGGTGCGAGCCGAGCGACAGGCAGAGCACCCGATGCTCGTCCAGCTGCACGTTGAGCTGCACCTCGTCGGCGACCACGTTGAGGCTGAAATAGCGCTGGTAGTAGTCGGTCTGCTCGAAGCACTCCGGCGCCACGTCGGCCAGGCGAAACAGTCCGCTGGCGGGGTTTTCCCGCGCGGCGATGTAGAACGGGTCGAGCAGGTAGAGGCCCTTGAGATAGTCCTGGAACAGCGGGTCGACGCCGCCGTCCGCGCCGGGGCTTTCGGCGAACACCTGCGGGCGGCCGGCGCCGAACAGCAGCACCACCCAGCTATCGAACGGCAGGTAGCGGCGCAGCAGGCGGATCAGCAGCGTCCAGAAATTCGGCTTGTCGAGCGCCGCGATCAACTGCCCGACATCGCGGTGCCAGGCCACATCCTGCAAGGTCAGCGTCATACTTCTACCCCCGATGGGTTACCTCATGCGCGTGATTATGCGGCCGCGAGACGCGCCGCATACTCAGGCCATCCCGACTGGGCGAGGGCTGCATTCTGCCCCTTCGCCGCGCCCCGGTCATGCACCGGGGACCAACTTCCCAGGAGCATCGATGAAGGTCGAACTGGTTCAGCTCGCCGGCCGTGACGGCGACACCGCGTACAACCTGGCGCGCACGCTGCAAGCCATCGCCAACAGCGCCCCGGATACCCAGTTGCTGGTGTTCCCGGAAACCCACCTCACGGGCTTTCCCACCGCTGAAAACATCGCCGAGCTGGCCGAGCCGCTGGACGGGCCGAGCATCCAGGCGGTGCAGCGCGCGGCAGGCGAGCGCGGCGTGGCGGTGGTGCTGGGCATCGCGGAGGCCGATGCCGGGCAGTTCTACAACACCACGCTGCTGATCACCCCGCAGGGCATCGCGCTGCGCTACCGCAAGACCCACCTCTGGGCCTCCGACCGCGGCGTGTTCAGCCCAGGTGACCGTTACGCCACCTGCGAGTGGAACGGCCTGCGCATCGGCCTGCTGATCTGCTACGACATCGAATTCCCCGAGTCCGCCCGCGCCCTGGCCCAGCTCGGCGCCGAGCTGCTGGTGGTCACCAACGGCAACATGGACCCCTACGGCCCGGTGCACCGCACTGCGATCATGGCCCGCGCGATGGAAAACCAGGCCTACGCGGTGATGGTCAATCGCGTCGGCGAGGGCGACGGCGGGCTGACCTTCGCCGGTGGCAGCGCGGTGGTCGATCCGTTCGGCACCCTGCTCTGCGAAGCCGGCCGCGACGAGTGCCGGCAGATCCTCGAACTCGACCTCGACCGCCTGCAGGCCGCCCGCGGCGATTACCGCTACCTCGACGAGCGCCGCATGCGCCTGCCCGGTGAACTGATCGAACACGCCGATGGCCGTCGGGAGCTGCTGATTCCCTGACAACCGCTCGATCCGAAACTCCGCCGGCACAGGCTGCGTGACGTGTTCCGCAGCCCGGTCAGAGCGGGGTTCGCCTTCCTTTTTGCTTCCAGCCGGTTTCCGGCGCTCTGCCAAAACACAACTAAAGGAGAAGAGAAGTTATGGCCCGTCTGCAAAGAACCCTGTCACTGGGTTCGGTGGTGCTGTTCGGCATCGCCTACATGACCCCGATCATCGTCCTCGGCACCTTCGGCATCCTCGCCGACGTCACCCAGGGCCAGGTCCCCGCGGCGTACCTGGTGGCTTCCGTCGCCATGCTGTTCACCGCCCTGAGCTACGCCCGCATGGCCCGCGCCTTCCCGCAGGCCGGTTCGGCGTACACCTACGTGCGCAAGTCGATCAGCGCGAAGCTCGGCTTCATCGCTGGCTGGGCGATCCTGCTCGACTACCTGTTCCTGCCGATGGCGATCTGGCTGATCGGTGCCTCGTACCTGCACTCGGCCTTCCCGGCGGTGCCGCAGGCGTTGTGGGTACTCGCTTTCATCGGCGTCACCACGCTGATCAACGTGGTCGGCCTGAAGCTCGCCAACGGCATCAACAGCCTGCTGATGCTGGTGCAACTGCTGGTGCTGGCGGCGTTCGTCGTGCTCTGCGTGCATTACGTGCTGGGCGACGGCAGCCAGCCGCTGTTCACCCTGGAGCCGTTCCTCGGTGCCGGTTCCTCGCTGCCGCTGGTGATGGGCGGCGCGGCGATCGCCTGCTACTCGTTCCTCGGCTTCGATGCGGTGAGCACCCTCAGCGAGGAAACCCGCGACCCGCAGCGCACCATTCCGCGGGCGATCCTGCTGATCACCCTGCTCGGCGGGCTGATCTTCATCGCCGTGTCCTACTTCGTGCAGCTGGCGCATCCGTCGATCCAGTTCGAGAGCGTCGATTCGGCGGCCTACGAGATCGCCAGGAACATCGGCGGCGACGTCTTCGTCACTATCTTCCTGATCGGCCTGATCGTCGGCCAGTTCACCTCCGGGCTGTCGGCCCAGGCCAGCGCCTCGCGGTTGATCTATGCGATGGGCCGTGACGGCGTGCTGCCCAAAGGCTTGTTCGGTACGCTCAGCGCGCGCTTCGGCACGCCGGTGAACAGCCTGCTGCTGTGTGGCGTCGTCGCGCTGCTGGCGCTGAAACTGGACGTGACCACCTCGACCTCGTTCATCAACTTCGGCGCCTTCCTTGCCTTCGCCCTGGTCAACCTCGCGGTGATCGGCCACTACTTCGTCGGGGCCAGCCAGCGCGGGCCGAAGGAGATCTTCTCCTACCTGTTGCTGCCGCTGATCGGCATGCTCGCCGACCTCTGGCTGATGGCCAACCTCGACCGCATGGCGATCATCCTCGGCCTGACCTGGCTGGCGATTGGCGTGATCTACCTGGTCAAGCTCACCGGCGGCTTCCGCCGCCAGCCGCCGGAGATGGACTTCAGCGAGGCGTGATTCGGAGCATCGGGGTTCGCCGAGGGTGCGGGGTTCGCCTCGGGTGCGCCCGGTGGGTTACGCGGGTAGGGTCCGAAAGGAAATCTTCGGCCTCGGCGTGCCGCTAACCCACCCTACGGTTGAGCCGTGGGACCGTAGGGTGGGTGAAGGCGGCTGCGGGTCGATTCGGTCAACGACGAAGCCCCTACGCCGCAACCCACGCGGATGCGAGGTTCGCCTGGCTCTGCCTGGTGGGTTACGCGGGGAGGGTGCGAAGGGAAATCTTCGGCCTCTGCGTGCCGCTAACCCACCCTACGGTTGTCTCTTTCAGCGGTTCTTCGCGGCGGCGCTGACGCCTTCCAGCGTGGCGAAGGAGGTGTCCTTGGCGGTGAGCAGGAAGTCGCGCATGAACGGCGCATCCAGCATGTCGCTGCGAATGCCGGCGTAGAGCGTCGCGTACAGGCCTTTCTCGCCGAGGCGGCGGGCGGTGACGTAGCCGCGCGAGCTGTACTCGTGGATCGCCCAGTTCGGCAGGCAGCAGACGCCGCGTCCCGAAGCCACCAACTGCATCATCATCACCGTCAGCTCCGAGGTGCGTACCTGGGCCGGCTCGATGTCGGCCGGCTCGAGGAAGCGGGTGAAGATGTCCAGGCGGTCGCGCTCCACCGGATAGGTGATGAGGATCTCCTTCTCCAGGTCTTCCGGCAGCACGAAGGGTTTGCTCGCCAGCGGGTGCTGGTTGGCCACCGCCAGCAGCGCTTCGTAGGTGAACAGCGGCACGTAGGTGATGCCTGGCAGTTCCAGCGGGTCGGCGGTCACCACCAGGTCCAGGTCGCCGCGCGCCAGCGCCGGCAGCGGCGCGAAGGAGAAACCGGAGGCCAGGTCCAGTTCGACCTCCGGCCAGCCGTCGCGGAACTGGTCGATGGTCGGCATTAGCCACTGGAAGCAGCTGTGGCACTCGATGGCCATGTGCAGCCGGCCGGCGGTGCCGCCCGCCAGCCGCGTGAGGTCGCGCTCGGCGGCGCGCAACTGCGGCAGCAGCGAGTCGGCCAGTTGCAGCAGGCGCAGCCCGGCGCTGGTGAAGCGCACCGGTTTGGTCTTGCGCACGAACAGCGACATCCCCAGCCGATCCTCAAGTTCCTTGAACTGGTGGGAGAGGGCGGACTGGGTCAGGTGCAGGCGTTCGGCGGCTTCCACCAGGCTGGCGGATTCGCGCAGGGCGTGAAGGGTTTTGAGGTGGCGAAGTTCGAGCATGGAGGACTGACTCCGACTGCTTTTGGATGAGCAGAACTTGTGATGAAAGAGAGTAGGTTGAGTTTGTCTCATGTACGCGCTGCCGTCGACACTATCTCCTATCAATCGGATGGAGATATTCATGGCACTTGCCCACAACCTCGGCTTTCCCCGCATCGGTCGCGACCGCGAACTGAAGAAAGCCCTCGAAGCCTTCTGGAAGGGCGAACTCGACGAAAGCGGGCTGCGTGCGGTCGGCAGCGCGTTGCGCGCCGCGCACTGGCAATTGCAGAAGGATGCCGGCATCGAATTGCTGCCCGTGGGCGATTTCGCCTGGTACGACCAGGTGCTCACCCACTCGCTGATGTTCGGCGTGGTCCCCCAGCGCTTTCGTCCGGCCAGCGGCCTGCCCACGCTGGACACCCTGTTCGGCATGGCGCGCGGCGTCAGTTCCAGCTGCTGCGGCGGCGCGCATGCGGCCGAGATGACCAAGTGGTTCGATACCAACTACCACTACCTGGTCCCCGAATTCAGCGCCGACCAGCAGTTCCGCCTGTCCTGGGAGCAACTGTTCGAGGAAGTCGCCGAGGCGCGGGCGCTCGGCCATACGGTCAAGCCGGTGCTGATCGGGCCGCTGACCTACCTGTGGCTGGGCAAGGAGAAGGAGGCCGGCTTCGACAAGCTCGACCTGCTCGAACGGCTGCTGCCGGTGTACGGCGAAGTGCTCGGCCGGCTGGCCGCGCAGGGCGTCGAATGGGTGCAGATCGACGAGCCGATCCTCACCCTCGACCTGCCGCAGGCGTGGAAGAACGCCTTCGAACGCGCCTACAACCTGTTGCAGCACGCGCCGCTGAAGAAACTCCTGGCCACCTATTTCTCGGTACTCGATGACAACCTCGGGCTGGCGGTGAACCTGCCGGTGGACGGCATCCACGTCGACCTGGTGCGCGCGCCGGAACAGTACCCGACGATTCTCGACCGCCTGCCGACCTACAAGGTGCTGTCCCTGGGCCTGGTCAACGGGCGCAACGTCCGGCGGTGCGACCTGGACAAGGCGCTGGACGTGCTGCGCCCGGCCGCCGAACGGCTCGGCGAGCGCCTCTGGGTGGCGCCGTCCTGCTCGCTCCTGCACAGCCCGGTCGACCTGGACCGCGAGGACCGTTTCGACGATGAGCTCAAGAGCTGGCTGGCCTTCGCCGTGCAGAAGTGTGCCGAGGTGTCGATCCTGGCCCGCGCGCTGGAGGAGCCGGACGCCGCCGACGTGCAGGTCGCGCTGCGCACCAGCCGCGCCGTGCAGGCCAGCCGCGCCGCCTCGCCGCGCATCCATAAGCCCCAAGTGCAGGCGCGCCTGGCGGCGATCCGGCCGGTCCACGCACGGCGCCAGTCGCCGTTCGACAGGCGTATCGATGTGCAGCGCGAGCGCCTGCGCTTGCCGGTGTTCCCGACCACCACCATCGGTTCCTTTCCGCAGACCTCGGCGATCCGCCTGGCGCGGCAGGCGTTCAGGCAGGGCAGGCTGTCGGTGGCGGAGTACACCGAGGCGATGCACAGCGAAATCCGCCACGCCGTTCAGGTGCAGGAGCGCCTCGGCCTCGACGTGCTGGTGCATGGCGAGGCCGAGCGCAACGACATGGTCGAGTACTTCGCCGAGCAGCTTGACGGCTATGCGTTCAGCCGCTTCGGCTGGGTGCAGAGCTACGGTTCGCGCTGCGTGAAGCCGGCGCTGATCTACGGTGATCTGAGCCGCCCGCACGCCATGACGGTGGACTGGATCCGCTACGCGCAGGGCCTCACCGACAAGGTGATGAAGGGCATGCTGACCGGGCCGGTGACCATGCTGATGTGGTCGTTCCCGCGCGAGGACGTGTCGCGCGAGGTGCAGGCGCGGCAACTGGCGCTGGCGATCCGCGACGAGGTGGTCGACCTGGAAGCCGCCGGCATCCGCATCATCCAGATCGACGAAGCAGCGTTCCGCGAGGGCCTGCCGCTGCGTCGCGAACACTGGCAGCACTACCTCGACTGGGCCACCGAGGCGTTTCGCCTGTGCGCCTCCGGCGTGCGCGACGAAACCCAGATCCATACCCACATGTGCTACAGCGAGTTCAACGACGTGATCGAGTCCATCGCGGCGATGGATGCCGACGTGATCACGGTCGAGACGTCGCGCTCGGACATGGAGCTGCTGGAGGCGTTCGAGGCCTTCGCCTACCCGAACGACATCGGCCCCGGCGTCTATGACATCCACTCGCCGCGTGTGCCAGAAACCGCGGAGATGGTCGGCCTGCTGAGCAAGGCGGCCCGGCGGATTCCCGCCGAGCGCCTGTGGGTTAACCCGGATTGCGGCCTTAAGACCCGTGGCTGGGCTGAAACCGAACAGGCGCTGACGAACATGGTCGCCGCCGCGCGGCAATTGCGCAGCCAACTGGCCTGAGTTCGGCTCGCCCTTTCGGTGGCTTCAGGCCGCCAGTGTTCGGCAGGGCATCGGGGCGAGGCGTGGGCATCGCCTTGCTTCGCGACGAACCCTTGCAGGCCGCGGGCGTGGCGGCCGGGGGGCTTGATCGGCCGCCGAGAGAGGCGCAGCATTCGCTCCCTTTTGCGCGGAAAAACCAGAGTCCATGAGCGAACCCACGCCCGCCGTCGCCAACGCACATCGTCCTGCGGGGATAGGCCTTCTGATCGCCGCGGTCGGCGTCGTCTACGGCGACATCGGCACCAGCCCGTTGTACACCCTCAAGGAAGTCTTCGCCGGGCATTACGGCGTGCAGGCCAACCACGACGGCGTGCTCGGCATTCTCTCGATGATCTTCTGGTCGCTGATCTGGGTGGTCTCGATCAAGTACATGCTCTTCGTACTGCGCGCCGACAACCAGGGCGAGGGCGGCGTGATGGCGCTCACCGCGCTGGCGCGTCGTGCCGCGGCGGCATACCCGCGGCTGCAGAACCTGCTGATGTTGCTCGGGCTGTTCGGCGCCGCGCTGTTCTACGGCGACAGCATGATCACCCCGGCGATTTCCGTGCTCTCGGCCGTGGAAGGCCTGGAAGTGGCGTTCCCCACGGTGGCGCACTGGGTGGTGCCGCTGTCGCTGGTGCTGCTGATCGGGCTGTTCCTCATCCAGCGCCACGGCACGGCGCGCATTGGCGTGGTATTCGGTCCGGTGATGCTGGCGTGGTTCATCGCGCTTGGGGCGCTCGGGTTGTACGGCATCGTGCAGAGCCCGGAAGTGCTCAAGGCGATCAACCCGTACTGGTGCGTGAATTTCTTCCTCGCTCATCCGGGCATCGGTGTAACCGTGCTCGGCGCCGTGGTGCTGGCGCTCACCGGCGCCGAAGCGCTGTATGCAGACATGGGCCACTTCGGCCGCGCGCCTATCGCCCGTGCCTGGTTCGGCCTGGTGCTGCCGGGGCTGACACTCAACTACTTCGGCCAGGGCGCACTGCTGCTGGCCGACCCCGAGTCCGCACGCAACCCGTTCTTCCTGCTGGCGCCGGGCTGGGCGCTGCTGCCGCTGGTGGCGCTGTCGACCCTGGCCACCATCATCGCCTCCCAGGCGGTGATTTCCGGGGCCTTCTCCCTGACCCACCAGGCCATCCAGTTCGGCTATATCCCGCGCATGTTCATCCAGCACACGTCCAGCCATGAACGTGGGCAGATCTACATCGGCGCGGTGAACTGGGCGCTGATGGTCGGTGTGGTGCTTCTGGTGCTGGGCTTCAAGTCGTCCGGCGCGCTGGCCTCGGCGTATGGCGTGGCGGTGACCGGCACCATGCTGATCACCACGCTGCTGTTCTCGGTGGTGATGCTGCGCCTGTGGCGCTGGCCTTTGCTGGTGACGCTGCCGATCCTGCTCGGTTTCCTCCTGGTGGACAGCCTGTTCTTCGCCGCCAACGTGCCGAAGATCTTCGAGGGCGGAGCCTTCCCGGTGATCGCCGGCATGGGCCTGTTCGTTCTCATGACCACCTGGAAGCGCGGTCGCGAGATTCTCGTCGAGCGTCTCGGCGAGAGCGTGCTGCCGTTGCCGACCTTCGTCGCCAGCATCCGCATCCAGCCGCCGCACCGGGTGATGGGCACGGCGGTGTTCCTCAGCGCCCGTAGCGACGCGGTGCCGCATGCGCTGCTGCACAACATGCTGCACAACCAGGTGCTGCACGAGCAGGTGGTATTGCTCACCGTGGTCAGCGAAGACCGCCCGCGGGTCGAGGAGGACCGGCGCTTCGAGGTCGAGGCCTATGGCGAGGGCTTCTACCGGGTGATCCTGCATTTCGGCTTCATGGAGGAGCCTGACGTGCCGCAGGCGCTGACCCTGTGCCATCTCACCGACCTGGACTTCAGCCCGATGCGCACCACCTACTTCCTCAGCCGGGAAACGGTGATCCCGACCAAGCGCATGGCCATGGCGCGTTGGCGCGAGGCGCTGTTCGCCTTCCTGCTGCGCAATGCCAACAGCAGCCTTCGCTACTTCAAGCTGCCGTTCAACCGGGTGATCGAGCTGGGCACCCAGGTGGAAATCTGAGGCGATTGACGCGGCGCGCTGCATGCGCCGCGGGCTTTGCGATAAGGTAGACAAACCCCTCCAGTACCCCGTTACGACCATGACCCCCGCCATCGATCTGCTCAAGAAAGCCCGCGCCGAACACCAGGTTCACAGCTACGTCCACGACCCCAAGGCGCCGTCCTACGGCCTGGAGGCCGCCGAGAAACTCGGTCTGCCGGCCGAACGCGTGTACAAGACGCTGCTCGCGGCGACCGAGAAGGGCGAGCTGCTGGTCGCCGTGGTGCCGGTCGCCGGCAGCCTCGACCTGAAGGCGCTGGCCCACGCGGCGGGCGCGAAGAAGGCCGAGATGGCCGATGCCAACGCCGCGCAGCGTTCGACCGGCTACCTGGTCGGGGGCATCAGCCCGCTGGGGCAGAAGAAGCGCCTGCGTACCTTCATCGACGCGTCCGCGCAGAACTTCCCGACCATCCACGTCAGCGCCGGGCGCCGCGGGCTGGAAGTGGAACTGGCCGCCGCAGTGCTGGCCGAGCACACCGGTGGGCAGTTCGCCGCCATCGGCCGGAGCTGAACGCGCCGTCCGCTTACGGATGGCTCAGGCGACCCTGCGAGGGTCATCCGTACAGCGCCTTGTATCGCGATAAAAGTTCGAAACTGTATCGCTCGCCATTTCGGTCGAACGGGCATGCTTTGCCACCACCGTTCAGCAATGGAGCCCGATATGCCCCTCGCTTTCCACCAGGTCGATGCCTTCTCAGACACCCCGTTCGCCGGCAACCCGGCGATGGTCTATCGCCTCGATCGATGGCTCGACGACGCGCTGATGCAGCGCATCGCCGCCGAACACAATCTGGCCGAAACCGCCTTCGTGGTGCGCGAGGGCGCCGCCTGGCACATCCGCTGGTTCACCCCGAGCGCCGAGGTGCCGTTGTGCGGCCACGCGACCCTGGCCAGCGCCCACGTGCTGTTCGAGGTTTACCGCGAACCGGGTGAGCGCATCGATTTCAGCTGTCGCAGCGGCAGGCTGGCGGTGACGCGGGAGGAGGGGCGGCTGGTGCTGGACTTTCCCGCCCAGGCGGCGACGCCCGTCGCCATTCCCGAGGGCCTGGAAAGCATCCTCGGGCAGAAGGTGTCGGCCGTATTCGATGCGCCGCAGTTGCTCGTGCTCCTCGAGTCGGAGGACGCGGTGCGCGCCTGCGTGCCTGACTTGAAGCGCCTCGCCAGCCAGGACTGGCCGAACGTGATGATCACCGCGCCGGGCAGCGAGTACGACTTCGTCTCGCGTAACTTCGCCCCGGCGATCGGTATCGACGAGGACCCGGTGACGGGCTCGGCCCATTGCATCCTGATTCCCTACTGGGCGCAGCGGCTCGGCAAGAACGTGCTGCGGGCGTACCAGGGCGGCGCGCGGGGAGGGCAGCTGTGGTGTCGGCTGGAAGGCGAACGGGTGAAGATCGGCGGCTACGCGACGCTGGTGGCCAGCGGGCAACTGCATATCGCGTGAGAGCGGCGATCGAATCGCCCGGCGCGCAGGCGTCGGGCGAGCCGCTTCAGGCCATGCCGCCGCAACGGCGCACGCCGATCTGCTCTGAGGACGCCTCGCCCTGCGCGGGGTAGAGCACCAAGTGCTCGGCGGCGACACGGATACCGACGTCCTGGCCGGGCAGGAACTCGGTCTGGCTCGGGAAGATCGATTCCAGCTGGCAGCCAGTCGGCAGCTGCAGGCGATACAGCGTCGCCGCGCCGAGGAAGGTGCGCCCGAGGATACGCGCCTTCAGCGCGCTGCCCGGGTCGAGGGTGATGTCGTCCGGGCGCAGCAGCACGTCCACCTGCGTCCCGTTTTCCCAGGCATAGGCGCGGTTGCCCCGCAGCTCGCCGAGTTCGGTGTGCACGCAGTCCGGGCCGGTCATCCGGCCGGGAATGAAGTAACCCTGGCCGATGAAGCTGGCGACGAAGGGCGTCGCCGGCTCGTGGTAGAGATTGAACGGCGTATCCCACTGCTCCAGATGCCCGCGGTTGAACACCCCGACCTGATCGCTCACGGCGAAGGCTTCTTCCTGATCGTGGGTGACCAGGATGGCGCTGGTGCCACGCGCCTTGAGGATGTCGCGCACCTCATGGCTCAGGCGCCGGCGCAGTTCACCGTCGAGGTTGGAGAAGGGTTCGTCGAGCAGCAGCAGCTGAGGCTCAGGCGCCAGCGCGCGGGCCAGCGAAACACGTTGCTGCTGGCCGCCGGACAGTTCGTTCGGATAGCGCTTGGCCAGCGCGCCGAGGTTGACCATGTCCAGCAATTCGGCGGTGATGCGCTCGCGGTCGGGGTTCTGGCGAATGCCGAAGGCGACGTTCTGCGCCACACTCAGGTGGGGGAACAGGGCGTAGTCCTGGAAGACCATGCCGATGCGCCGCTTCTCCGGCGCGACGGTGAAGCCGGGACGGGAAATCACCTCGCCCGCCAGGCGAATCTCGCCTTCCTGCACCGGCTCGAAGCCGGCAATGGCGCGCAGCGTGGTGGTCTTGCCGCAGCCGGACGGGCCGAGCAGACAACCGATGTCGCCCGCATTCAGGTGCAGGTTGAGGGTCTTCACCACGCGCTGCTCCTGGTAGCCGCAGGCGAGGTCGCGCAGGTCGAGCAGGAGGTCGTGTTTCATGCGTAGTGGTAAGCCGGTTCGACGAGGAATTCGAGAAGCGCCTTCTGCACGTGCAGTCGGTTCTCCGCCTGGTCCCAGGCCACCGAGAAGGGCTGATCGAGCAGGTCTTCGCTGATCTCCTCGCCGCGGTGCGCCGGCAGGCAGTGCATGAACAGCACGTCTTCGGCGGCACCGGCGAGCAGTTCGCGGTTGACCTGATAGGGGCGGAACAACGCCAGACGGGCGGCGGTTTCATCTTCCTGGCCCATGGACGCCCAGACATCGGTGCACACCAGGTGCGCGCCGGCCACGGCCTGGTGCGGGTCGCGCATCACCTGCACACGATCGCCGGCCTGGGCCAGCAGCGTGGCGCTCGGCTCGTAACCTTCTGGGCAGGCGACGCGCAGCTGGAAGTCGAACTGCTGGGCGGCTTCGATATAGCTGTTGCACATATTGTTGCCGTCGCCGATCCAGGCCACCGTCTTGCCGGCGATGCTGCCGCGGTGTTCGTGGTAGGTCTGCATGTCGGCGAGCAACTGGCAGGGGTGCAGATCATCGGACAGTCCGTTGATCACCGGCACCCGCGAGTTGGCGGCGAATTCGGTCAGGGTGTCGTGGGCGAAGGTGCGGATCATCACGGCGTCGAGCATGCGCGACATGACCTTGGCGCTGTCGGCGATCGGCTCGCCGCGGCCGAGCTGGGTGTCACGCGGCGAAAGGAAGATCGCCTGGCCGCCCAGCTGAATCATGCCGGCTTCGAAGGACAGCCGGGTCCGCGTCGAGGCCTTCTCGAAGATCATCCCGAGGACGCGGTTCTTCAGCGGCTCGAAGAGCACGCCGCGGTCGCGCAGGTCCTTCAGCTCGCTGCCTCGGCGGATCAGCCCGACCAGTTCCTGGGGGGTGAAGTCCATCATCGAGAGGAAGTGCCTGACGCTCATGTTCATTACCTTGACTGCACCGGACGCTGTCCGGACATCCTGTTTTCACGAAAAATACGACGACCTACGGCTTGAGGCCGCACGGTGCGACGAAACGGGGGAAGGCGCGATGTTATAAAAAAATGTCGCTTCACGCCACGCTGGAACCTGTCACCGCCGGGTTCGCGGCTGTTGCGGCTTGGCGGGCGAGGGCTTGTGCACTCCCCGGTTTGCCAATCCCGGCAGGACCGACGGCTAGCCTTTTCCAGGTGAAAAAGCGCCAGCCGATGCGGGAAGGGAGCATTTGTACACTGCGCCTGCGTCGCTTGGCAATGAACGCAACGGCAGGCGTGGGAGGGGCTTTCGGTCTACCAGGAGGTCTGCTGCATGCCTTTGCTTTCGGCTTCGCGGCGCATTTCGGATACGGCGATGACCATCGCCTCGAGCTTCTCGTCCTCGGCGCTGCGGTCCTGCAGAGTCTTCTCGAGGGCGACTCGTTCCGCCTCCAGCGTACGGACACGCTCGGCGGCCGCCTGCGCCTCGGCAACCTGACGCGCGGTGTAACTGTCTATCAGGGCGAGACTGATCTGGTAACCGGCGGTGCCGATGGCCAGTGCGCCGGCGACGCTCAGAACTCTGATCTTGAAGGTGCGGGAAAGGCGGATTGCCATGGCATTCGCTCCTTGAGGGACGGGGCGATGCTAACGCAGAGGCGCAGCAACGAAAAGCCCGCACGAAGCGGGCCTTTGCTTTACCCGCGACTACCAGCGCGGGCGTGGCGGACCATAGTAGTAGCCTGGCGGCGGGCCGTAGTGCGGCGGCGGCATGCGCACCACGGGATACGCCTGGTAGTACACCGGCACCGGCTGGTAATAGACGGGCGGCGGTGGCGGATAATAGGCCGGCTGAGCCGGGTAATAGGTGACGGGCGGCGGTGCCGCCTGGACGTAGACCCGTTCCGGCGGTCGTTGCGAAGCGACGAAGACCCCGCCTACCACAGCCCCGACTACGGCTCCCATTACCGCGTTGTCCGAGCCATGCCCATGAGCTGCGGCCTGTCCGCTGAGAACGAGGCTGCCGACCAGGAGAGCGACCTGGGGGATGCGACCAAACATGTGTTCCTCCTGCCCGGGGAATAGGTTCCGGGGCGATGTATCTGACCGCTAAACAAGCGCGTCGTGGAGTGGTCATAGGTAAAGGTTGTGTAAGCCCGGACCGGTGGTCAAACGTTGCACGAATGCACGTGTCTGCCTGCCATCGACCCTGCGCAGTTGGCGTCCTGTAGATGCCGCTCGTCGCCGTTGGCACGCCAAGTGGCCAATCGCCACGTACTGTAACCGGTCATTGAGAGCCGCTGTTTTGCCGGGTTCTTCCTCCAAAAGCGGCTATTCCATCGATATCAAGAGAGATGTATGGACGAAGATTTGTTGAGCAAGGAGGAGCAGAAAGCATTGTCCGAGGTGGTTCACGAACCGGAGATCTCGCGGCCGGCGGTGCTTCTGGTCGACGACGACGAAGCGTTCCGTGAACTGCTTGCCGAAGTCTTCCATATCCACGGGATCCTTTGTTTTCCGGCCGATGGCGTCGAGTCCGCCATTCGCCTGCTGAAAAAGCGCGCGACCATCTCGCTGATCGTCACCGATCTGCGTATGGGCCCCAGCGGTGGCCTGGAACTGGTTCGCTGGGTACGCGAGTCGGAACGTTCGGAACTGCCCGTGGTGATCATGTCCGGCCAGGCGGATATGCAGGACGCGATCGATGCGATGCACCTCAACGTCATCGACTTCCTGCTCAAGCCGGTGGATTTGCAGAACATGCTCGCCGTGGTCCGTCGTGAGCTGCGCATCGAGGATCAACCGCCGCCGGACTTCGGGGCCTGAGTCGCATGACCGAAAAGGAGCTGCTCGCCGCGCTGACACGCCTGATCGCAACGGACGACCTGCCGGACTTCACGCCCTCGGTAACCGGAGCGCTGCTCTTCGAGACGCTGCTGGACAACTGGGATGAGCTGAGCCCCGCCGTGCGTGGCCAACTGATGCTGGTCCTGGGCATTCTGACCAGGGAGCTGTCCGCCGAATCCAAGGCTGAGCGCACCACCGCGCAGATCCTGGAGCGGCTCACCCGGCGCTGAGTTTCCTCGCGCAACGTTCGCACTCGTCCTTTTGTCCGCATTCGTCGCTCGCCGGAATTAACGGCGGCCGGCCGGGTCTGTAAAAATGAGCGGTGCGCGGTCTCGATGGAAATGCCAACAAACTTTAGCGGTGTCCGTTTTGCCTAAGTCCATCCTCGTTGTTGATGACGAACCGTCGATCCTTTCGCTTCTGGTGGAGCACCTGGAGGGGAGCGGCTATGAAGCGTTCGGTGCCGAGACTGCGCAGCAGGCGATTGCCCTGCTGGACGGTCATCAATCGGTCGATCTGCTGATCTCGGATTTCCGTCTGAACGACGGCATGAACGGTCTGATGGTCGCCGAGGCGGCGCTGCGCTCGCTGCCGGACATCAAGGTGCTGTTCATCAGCGGGCACCCCTACGAGGTGTGGGAGGCCGAAAGCTTCAAGCAGATGAACGCGCTGCTGCTCGGCAAGCCCTTCATGCTCGACCAGCTTGATCATTCGATCGACGAGTTGCTCGCCGTCTCCGAGTGACGGCACCAAGCGCCAGACCCCGGCGCGGGAATCGGCGTACATGATGCCGGTCGATTCATGCCGCGAAGGCTCGTGGTGAACGTTTTCGTTTAGCGCCATAGTCTCGATATCCGCCGACCCGACCGGTCGGCTAGAACAACAAGACGAGGCGTGCCCATGAGCCGAACCCTCCACCACCGTGCGTGCCACCTGTGCGAAGCCATCTGCGGCTTGAACATCGAAACCGAGACCCAGGTCGACGGTTCGCAGCGCATCCTCTCGATCAAGGGCGACCCTGAAGACAGTTTCAGCCGCGGGCATATCTGTCCCAAGGCCGTTGCCCTGCAGGATATCCAGGACGACCCCGACCGACTGCGCCAACCGATGCGCCGGGTGGGCAACGAGTGGCTGCCAATGGCCTGGGACGAAGCCTTCGCCTACGCAGCCGAGCGCCTGGCCGATATCCAGCAGCGCCACGGACGCAACGCGGTGGCGGTGTATCAGGGCAACCCCAGCGTGCATAACTACGGGCTGATGACCCACAGCAATTACTTCCTCGGCCTGCTGAAAACCCGCAACCGCTACTCGGCCACCTCGGTCGACCAGCTTCCGCACCATCTCACCAGTCACCTGATGTACGGCCACGGCCTGCTGATACCGATTCCGGACATCGACCACACCGACTTCATGCTGATCCTCGGCGGCAACCCGCTGGCGTCCAATGGCAGCATCATGACCGTGCCGGACGTGGAAAAACGCCTGAAGGCCATCAAAAGCCGGGGCGGCAAGCTGGTGGTGGTCGACCCCCGGCGCAGCGAGACCGCGGCGATAGCCGACCAGCATCTGTTCGTCAGGCCCGGCCAGGACGCGGCGCTGCTGTTCGGCCTGCTCAACACCCTGTTCGAGGAAAACCTCACCCGCGGCACCCATTTGCCGGTGGAGGGCCTGGATGAGGTCCGCCGCGCCGTGGCGCCCTTCAATGCCGAAGTCATGGGCCCGCGTTGCGGCATCCCGGCCGAGCAGATCCGCCAACTGGCACGGGATTTCGCCAGCGCCGACAAGGCGGTGTGCTACGGCCGGATGGGCGTCTCCACCCAGGCGTTCGGCACGCTTTGCCAATGGCTGGTGCAGATGATCAACCTGGTCAGCGGAAACCTCGATCGCGAAGGCGGCGTGCTGTGCACGGAGCCCGCGGTCGACCTGGTGGCGAGCACGTCCGGCGGGCATTTTAATCGTTGGCAGAGCCGCGTCTCCGGCCTTCCCGAGTACGGCGGCGAGTTGCCGGTTTCCGCGCTCGCCGAGGAAATCCTCACGCCCGGCGAAGGGCAGGTTCGGGCGTTGATCAGCGTGGCCGGTAACCCGGTGCTCTCCACGCCCAACGGCCGGCAGATGGAGCAGGCGCTGGACGGACTGGAGTTCATGCTCAGCGTCGATTTGTACATCAACGAGTCGACCCGCTACGCCGACCTGATCCTGCCGCCGACCTCGCCGCTGGAGCACGACCACTACGATTCCACCTTCAACCTGCTGGCCGTGCGCAACGTCACGCGCTTCAACGAGCCGGTATTGGCCAAGCCGCAGGGCGCGCTGGACGACTGGGAAATCTTCGTCGGCCTGGCCGAGGCCTTCGCGGAGAAGACCGGCGTCGAACTGAAGCCGACCATGTCGCCGCAGCAGATGATCGACATGGGCCTGCGCTACGGCCCGCACGGCGATCGTTCGCCACGCCAACTGAGCCTCGCACGCCTGCGTGACTACCCGCACGGCCTCGACCTCGGTGCGCTCAGACCGAACCTGGCGGCGAGGCTGAAGACGCCGTCGGGCAAGGTCGAGGCCGCGCCCGCCTTGCTGCTGAGCGACCTGCCGCGTTTCGCGGCGGTCGAGCAGCCGACGGCGGGCGAGCTGCTGCTCATCGGTCGCCGCCATGTACGCAGCAACAATTCCTGGATGCACAACTATCACCGGCTGGTGAAGGGCAAGCCCCGCCATCAGTTGCTGATGAATCCGCAGGATTTGACTTCGCGCGGTCTGGCCGATGGGCAACGGGTGCGGGTCAGCTCGCGGGTGGGGCTGATCGAGGTCGAGGTCGCCGCCAGCGAGGACATGATGCCGGGCGTCGTAAGCCTGCCGCATGGCTGGGGACACGCGCGCCCCGGCGTGCAGGTCCGCATCGCCAGCGCGCAACCGGGCGCCAGTGCCAACGACCTCACCGATGAACGCGAACTCGATGCGTTGTCCGGCAACGCGGCGTTGAATGGTGTGCCCGTGCGGGTGGAGGCCGCCTGAGCGCGATGCCGGGGTTGAGCGCCGGCGGCGGCTTTCCGTTACAATGCCGCCACCGTGCCGGCCATTGGGTCGGATAGTCAGCCGAGGTGACCCCATGGATATCATCGAAACCATCAAAGAGCAGATCGCCAACAACACCGTCCTGCTGTACATGAAAGGCTCGCCGAACGCCCCGCAGTGTGGCTTCTCGGCCCGCGCTACCCAGGTACTGATGGCCTGTGGCGAGAAATTCGCCTACGTGGACATCCTGCAGAACCCGGAAATCCGCGCGAACCTGCCGAAGTACGCGAACTGGCCAACCTTCCCGCAACTGTGGGTCGGTGGTGAGCTGGTTGGCGGCAGCGACATCCTTGCCGAGATGTTCGAGAAGGGCGAGCTGCAGCAACTGATCAAGGCTGCCACCGGCAAAGCCGACGCCTGATCAGCGCCCCGTAAGCAGAAACCCCGCCTCGGCGGGGTTTTCTGTTTCTGCGGGCATGAAAAAAGGCGGGCCTGGGCCCGCCTTCGTTCAGTCGCCGCGAATTTACTCGTCCATCTGCGACTGCAGGTAGTTCTCGAGGCCGACCTTGTCGATCAGGCCCAGCTGGGTTTCCAGCCAGTCGATGTGTTCCTCTTCGGACTCGAGAATGTCCTCGAGCATGTCGCGGGTCGCGTAGTCACCGACGCTCTCGCAGTAGGCGATGGCCGATTTCAGATCCGCATGCGCCTTGTGCTCCAGGTTGAGGTCGCACTGAAGCATTTCCTTGGTGTTCTCGCCGATCAGCAACTTGCCGAGTTCCTGGAGGTTGGGCAGGCCTTCGAGGAAGAGGATGCGCTTGATCAGCTTGTCCGCATGCTTCATCTCGTCGATGGACTCGTGGTACTCGTGCTTGCCGAGTTTTTCCAGGCCCCAGTCCTCGTACATGCGTGCATGCAGGAAGTACTGGTTGATGGCGATGAGCTCGTTGCCGAGGATTTTGTTCAGGTGCTGGATGACTTGCTTGTCGCCTTTCATGGCCGGATCCTGTCGCAAGGTGAGGGCAGGCTCGAAGTTTGTCGCGGTGAAAAGTTTAAGTCAAACCTAAGTTATTGAATTGCAAGAAGATTAAAATCCGAATGAGAATGTTTGAGTACCGCATCGCGACGCTAAACCGTTGAATTCAGGCATAAAAAAACCGGACAGAGTGTCCGGTTGTTTGAGTTCTGGGTCTTCAGGCGGCAACAAAATTACCCGAGAAATTCGCCGCGGCCTGGCTTTGAGCCTCGCCGATGGTGTCGCGTACCACCTGTTTGGCGAGGCAGGCGCACTTGCCGCATTGCTTGCCTACGCCCAAGGTCTCTCGCACATCCCGGTAGCTGCAGCAGCCTTCGTAGATCGCATCGCGGATTTGTCCGTCGGTGACACCTTGGCAGAGGCAGACATACATAGATAAGGGCTCATCAGGTCGAGTCGATGGAGCGATACTAATCTAAATGAGAATGATAGTCAAAGATCGGGACTCGCATTCACGGTGGAAGATAGTCGATACAAATCAATTGGTTACGTAGATCATGAGGCTCGAGGACAAGGCCTTGCGCCACGAGAATGCAGGGCTGGCGATGAGTGGTTGCCTGATTTCAGTGCCAGCGTGCTGGCCGGGAGGCAGCCGCGGGTAACGCGGGGGCGTAGTGGTAGATCGCACCATTCGCGGGCGAAAAAAAGCCCGGTCGTGCCGGGCTTTTTCAGGGCTGATAACGATCAGTCGTCGAAGTCTTCCCAGCCACCCATCTGTTTCCAGCGGTTGACGATGCCGCAGAACAGCTCGGCGGTCTTCTCGGTGTCGTAGCGGGCGGAGTGCGCTTCGCGGCCGTCGAAATCGATCCCGGCGGACTGGCAGGAGCGCGCCAGCACCGTCTGGCCGTAGGCGAGGCCGGAAAGGGTCGCCGTATCGAAGCTGGAGAACGGGTGGAACGGGTTGCGCTTGATGCCGGTGCGCGCCACCGCGGCATTGAGGAAGCCGAGGTCGAAGGCGCTGTTGTGCCCGACCAGGATCGCCCGTTTGCAGCCATTGGCTTTCACGGCCTTGCGCACGCCACGGAAGATGTCGGTGAGCGCGGTTTCCTCGCTGACGGCCATGCGCAGCGGGTGGTCGAGCTTGATGCCGGTGAATTCCAGCGCGGCCGCTTCGATGTTCGCGCCCTCGAACGGTTCGACGCGAAAGAAATGGGTGTGCTCGGGGAACAGGAAGCCGTCCTGATCCATGCCGATGGTCACCGCGGCGATTTCCAGCAGCGCGTCGGTGGCGGCGTTGAAGCCCCCGCATTCCACGTCCACGACCACCGGCAGGTAGCCGCGAAAGCGCAGCGCCATCGGATGGCGCGGGCCGCTCGGCAGGCTGCCGTCGAGTTCGTCGTCGTACTGATCTTCACTCACGCATTGGTCTCCAGCAGGCGCCAGCGCAGGGTTTCCCCAGCGCGCAGGGGTACTACGGCATGTTCGCCGAAGGGCAGGGTAGCGGGGGCTTTCCAGTCTTCGCGAACCAGGGTGATGCGATCCTGGTTGCGTGGAAGGCCGTAGAAGTCGGCGCCGAAGTGGCTGGCGAAGGCCTCCAGGCGCGACAGCGCGTTGCGCTGGTCGAACGCTTCGGCGTACAGCTCGATGGCGGCGTAGGCGGTGTAGCAGCCCGCGCAGCCGCAGGCGTTTTCCTTGGCATGCTGCGCGTGGGGCGCCGAGTCGGTGCCGAGAAAGAACTTCGGATTGCCGCTGGTGGCCGCGCCGAGCAGCGCTTCCTGGTGCGTGTTGCGCTTGAGGATCGGCAGGCAATAGAAGTGCGGGCGGATGCC
>NZ_DJTK01000068.1:0-75066 GCF_002438225.1 Pseudomonas sp. UBA6310
AGCAAGATGTGGATCACCAACAGCCCGATCGCCGACGTGTTCGTGGTCTGGGCCAAGGACGACGCCGGCGAGATCCGCGGCTTCGTGCTGGAAAAGGGCTGGGACGGCCTGAGTACACCGGCGATCCACGGCAAGGTCGGCCTGCGCGCCTCGATCACCGGCGAGATCGTGATGGACAACGTGTTCTGCCCGGAGGAGAACGCCTTCCCCGACGTGCGCGGCCTGAAAGGCCCGTTCACCTGCCTCAACTCCGCGCGTTACGGCATCAGCTGGGGTGCGCTGGGCGCCGCCGAGTTCTGCTGGCACACCGCGCGCCAGTACACCCTGGACCGCCAGCAGTTCGGTCGTCCGCTGGCGGCCAACCAGCTGATCCAGAAGAAGCTGGCCGACATGCAGACCGAAATCACCCTGGCGCTGCAAGGCTGCCTGCGCCTGGGTCGGATGAAGGACGAAGGCACCGCGGCGGTGGAGATCACCTCGATCATGAAGCGCAACAGCTGCGGCAAGGCGCTGGACGTCGCCCGCCTGGCCCGCGACATGCTCGGCGGCAACGGCATCTCCGACGAGTTCGGCATCGCCCGGCACCTGGTCAACCTCGAGGTGGTGAACACCTACGAAGGCACCCACGACGTGCACGCGCTGATCCTCGGCCGCGCGCAGACCGGTATCCAGGCGTTCTTCTGACGGGAATCGGAGCGCGTAGCCGACGTCTTTCCATCCACCGCTGCCCGCGCAAGGTGGATGGGGGAACCGTCATCCATCCCAGGTTCGCTTGAGCTTCGAGGTTTCACCCATGTCCGGCGCGTTATCCCACATCCGTGTACTCGACCTGTCCCGCGTGCTCGCCGGGCCCTGGGCCGGGCAGATCCTCGCCGACCTCGGTGCCGAGGTGATCAAGGTCGAGCGTCCCGGCGTCGGCGACGACACCCGTCACTGGGGCCCGCCGTTCCTGCGCGATGAGGCCGGCGAGAACACCGCCGAGGCCGCCTACTACCTCTCGGCGAACCGCAACAAGCAGTCGCTGACCCTGGACTTCACCCAGCCCGAAGGCCAGCGCATCGTCCGCGAGCTGGCGGCCAAGGCCGACGTGGTAGTGGAGAACTTCAAGGTCGGCGGGTTGGCCGCCTACGGGCTGGACTATGCGACGCTGAAGGCGCTGAACCCGCGGCTGATCTACTGCTCGATCACCGGCTTCGGCCAGACCGGACCCTACGCCAAACGCGCCGGCTACGACTTCATGATCCAGGGCCTTGGCGGGCTGATGAGCCTGACCGGACGCAGCGACGACGAAACCGGCGCCGGCCCGGTGAAAGTCGGCGTGGCCCTGACCGACATCCTCACCGGGCTCTACTCGGCGGTCGCGGTGCTCGCCGCGCTGAACCAGCGCGAGCGCAGCGGCCTGGGCCAGCACATCGACATGGCGCTGCTCGACGTGCAGGTCGCCTGCCTCGGCAACCAGGCGCTGAACTACCTGACCACCGGCGTCGCGCCGAAACGCCTGGGCAATGCGCACCCGAACATCGTGCCCTACCAGGATTTCCCCACCGCCGATGGCGACTTCATCCTCACGGTCGGCAACGACGGCCAGTTCCGCAAATTCTGCGAAGTCGCCGGGCACCCGGAGTGGGCGGACGATCCACGCTTCGCCAGCAACCGGGCGCGGGTCGCCCACCGCACCGAACTGATCCCGCTGATCCGCCAGGCCACGGTGTTCAGGACCACCGCCGAATGGGTCGCCGCGCTGGAGCAGGCCGGCGTGCCCTGCGGGCCGATCAACGACCTTGCCCAGGTGTTCGCCGATCCGCAGGTGATCGCCCGTGGCTTGCGCGTCGAGCTGCCGCATCCGCTGGCCGGCAGCGTGCCGCAGGTGGCCAGCCCGATCCGCCTCTCGGAAACCCCGGTGGAATACCGCAACGCCCCGCCGTTGCTCGGCGAGCACAGCGAGCAGGTGCTGCGCGAATGGCTGGGGATGGCGGCGAGCGAAGTGGCGGCGCTGCGCGAGCGCGGTGTGCTTTAGCGGCTTGGTTTGCCCGACGCAGCCTGGCATCGGTGCGCATGGCGCACCCTACGTCTAGGCAGCGGCCCCGTAGGGTGCGCCGCGCGCACCGTTAACCGACGAGAACCAAAAACACCCAACAGCGTTTGCGCCACGGGGCGTTGTGCCGCCGTGGAGCCGCGCCGCCGTAGGGTGCGCCATGCGCACCGTTAACCGACGAAAACCAAAAACACCCAACAGCGTTTGCGCCGCACGGCGTCGTGCCGCCGTGGAGCCGCGCCGCCGTAGGGTGCGCCATGCGCACCGCTACTCGCCGGTAACAATCACGCCCAACAGCGTTCGCACCGCACGGCGTCGTGCGGGCGTGGAGTCGTGCCGCCGTAGGGTGCGCCATGCGCACCGCTACTCGCCGGAAACAAACACGCCCAACAGCGTTTGCGCCGCACGGCGTCGTGCGGGCATCGGGTCGCACCGCCGTAGGGTGCGCCGCGCGCACCGTTACCCGATGGAAACGAAAACGCCCGGCGAATGCCGGGCGTTTTGCCTGCAGCGGATAACGTCAGTTGGCGCTTGCCACCGGCACCAGTGGCGCGGTGCGCTCCTGCCAACCGCCACCGAGGGCCTTGTACAGGTTCACTTCGCTGGTCAGCTGAGCGAGACGGTCACCGATCATGTTCTGCTGCACGCTGAACAGCTGGCGCTGTGCATCGAGCAGGATCAGGTAGCTGTCCACGCCACCGCGGTAACGGCGATCGGCGAGCTTGTAGTAGTCCTCGGTGCTGGCCACCAGCTGACGCTGGGCCTCGAGCTGCTCGCGGTAGGTCTGCCGCGCGACGAGACCGTCGGAGACTTCCTGGAACGCGGTCTGGATGGTTTTCTCGTAGTCCGCCACTTCGATGTTCTTGGCGATCTCGAGGGCATCCAGGCTGGCGCTCAGGCTACCGGCGGTGAAGATCGGCAGGTTGATCTGCGGCTCGAACAGCCAGGTCCCCGAGCCGCCGTCGAACAGGCCGGACAGCTGGCTGCTCGCCGTACCGGCGTTGGCGGTCAGCGTGATGCTCGGGAAGAACGCCGCGCGGGCGGCGCCGATCACCGCGTTGGCGGCCTTCAGGTTGTGCTCGGCGGCGAGGATGTCCGGGCGCCGCTGCAGCAGTTCGGAAGGCAGGCCGGCCGGGACTTCCGCCAACTGCACGGCGTACAGGTCGTCGTCCGGCTGCAGGTTCTGCGGCAGCGGGCCGCCGAGCAGCAGGGTCAGCGCGTTGCGGTCCTGGGCGACCTGACGGCGGTACTGCGCCACGCTGACGCGCGCGCTGTCCACCGAAGTGCGCGCCTGGCGCAAGTCCAGCGCCGAGCTGGCGCCGACGTCGAAGGTGCGCTGGCTCAGCTCGTAGGTGCGCTGGTAGGTGCCCAGCGTGTCGTTGGCGAGCTTGAGCAGCGCCTGGTCCGCCTGCAGGGTGAACCAGGCGTTGGCGACGCTCGCCACCAGGCTGATCTGCGTGCTGCGCTGCGCTTCGGCGGTGGCGAAGTACTGCTCCAGCGCCTGTTCGTTGAGGCTGCGCAGGCGACCGAAGAGGTCCAGCTCCCAGGCGCTGATGCCGACCGTGGCGCTGTACTGGCTGCTGATGGACGCCCCGTCCGAGCGCGACAGGTCGGCAGGCAGACGCTGGCGCGTGGCGCCGCCGCCGATGCCGACCTGCGGATACAGCTCGGCGCGCTGGATGCGGTACTGCGCGCGGTAGGCATCGACGTTCAGCGCGGCGACCCGCAGGTCGCGGTTGTTCTGCAGGGCGCTGCTGATCAGCAGTTGCAGGTCGGCGTCCTGGAAGAACTCGCGCCAGCCCAGCTCGGCGGCGGGCGTGCCGCCGGCGGTGTTGGACTCCGGATAGACGTCGCCGGCCGGGTAGGCGGCGTCCACCGGCGCCGCGGGGCGCTGGTAGTCGGGGATCAGCGAGCAACCCGTCAGGGCGCTGATCAGCGCCAGGCTCAAGAGAGACTTTTTCATTGCTCGACCTCCTCGCTAGTGGCCTTCGGACGCTTGTCTTTGCCTATCGAGCTGACCATTACGTAGAACAGCGGCACCCAGAAGATCGCCAGGACGGTGGCCGACAGCATGCCGCCGATCACCCCGGTACCGATCGCGTGCTGGCTGCCCGAGCCGGCGCCGTTGGAGATCGCCAAGGGAACCACGCCGAGGATGAACGCCAGCGAGGTCATGATGATGGGTCGCAGGCGCAGCCGGCAGGCCTCGATCGCCGCCTCGGTGAGGGATTTGCCCTGCTCGTGCAGCTCCTTGGCGAACTCGACGATGAGGATCGCGTTCTTCGCCGCCAGACCGATGGTGGTCAACAGCCCGACCTGGAAGAACACGTCGTTGGACAGCCCGCGCCAGCTGGTGAACAACAGCGCACCGATGATCCCCAGCGGCACCACAAGCATCACCGAGAACGGAATCGACCAGCTCTCGTAGAGCGCCGCCAGGCAGAGGAACACCACCAGCAGCGACAGCGCGTAGAGCGCCGGCGCCTGCGAGCCGGACAGTCGCTCCTCGTAGGACAGGCCGGTCCAGGAATAGCCGATGCCCTCGGGCATCTGCGCCATGATCTCCTCGACCGCCTTCATCGCCGCGCCGGTGCTCTGGCCGGGCGCCGGCTCACCGAGGATCTCGATCGCGGAAACGCCGTTGTAACGGGCCAGCTTCGGCGAGCCGTAGACCCAGTGGCCGCTGGAGAAGGCGTTGAACGGCACCATCTGCCCGTCGGCGTTGCGCACGTACCACTTGTTCAGGTCTTCCGGAGACATCCGCGCATCCGGCTGCCCCTGCAGGTAGACCTTCTTCACCCGACCGCGGTCGATGAAGTCGTTCACGTAGCTGGAGCCCCAGGCGATGCTCAGGGTGTCGTTGATGTCGGACAGGCTGACACCGTGGGCACGCGCCTTCTCGTCGTCGATCTCGAGCTGGAACTGCGGCTCATCGGCAACGCCGTTGATCCTCGTGCGCACCAGCGTCGGATTCTTCGAGGCCAGCTCCATGAACTGGCCGGCCGCCTTGGTCAACGCCTCGTGGCCGACGCCGGCCTGGTCCTGCAGGAAGAAGTCGAAGCCGGTGGCGTTACCCAGCTCCAGTACCGCCGGCGGCGCGAAGGCGAACACCATGGCGTCGCGGAAGGCGAAGAAGTGCGCCTGCGCACGCCCCGCGAGGGAGAACACGTCGTTGCCCTTGTCGGTGCGGTCCGCCCAGGGCTTGAGCATGATGAAGGCCATGCCCGAGCTTTGCCCGCGGCCGGCGAAGTTGAAGCCGGTCACGGTGAACACGGAGCTGACCGTGCTCGATTCGTCCTTGAGCAGGTACTCGCGCATCTGGTCGACCACCGCCTGGGTGCGCTCGGCGGTCGAGCCGACCGGCGTCTGCACCTGGGCGAACAGCACGCCCTGGTCTTCCTCGGGAAGGAAGGCGGTGGGAATGCGGGTGAACATCCAGACCATGATGCCGACGATCACCAGGTACATCAGCAGGTAGGGCGCCTTGTGCCTGAGGATCGAGCCCACACTGCGTTCGTAGCGGTGCACGCCGCGCTCGAAGGAGCGGTTGAACCAGCCGAAGAAGCCGCGCTTGCCTTCGCCGTGGTCACCCTTCTTCACCGGCTTGAGCAGGGTCGCGCAGAGCGCCGGAGTGAATACCAGGGCAACCAGCACCGAGAGCGCCATGGCCGAGACGATGGTGATCGAGAACTGCCGGTAGATCACCCCGGTGGAACCGCCGAAGAAGGCCATCGGCAGGAACACCGCCGAAAGCACCAGGGCGATACCGACCAGCGCGCCCTGGATCTGGCCCATGGATTTGCGGGTCGCCTCCAGGGGCGACAGGCCCTCCTCGGTCATCACCCGCTCGACGTTCTCCACCACCACGATGGCATCGTCCACCAGCAGGCCGATGGCCAGGACCATGGCGAACATGGTCAGCGTGTTGATGGTGAAGCCGCAGGCCGCCAGAACGCCGAAGGTTCCCAGCAGCACCACCGGCACCGCCAGGGTCGGGATCAACGTGGCGCGGAAGTTCTGCAGGAACAGGAACATCACCAGGAAGACCAGCACGATGGCTTCGCCCAGCGTGTGCACGACGCCTTCGATGGAGGCGGATACCACCGGCGTGGTGTCGTAGGGGAACACCGCCTCGACGCCGGCCGGGAAGAACGGCTTCAACTGGTCGATGGTGGCGCGGATCGCCTTGGCGGTTTCCAGCGCGTTGGCGCCGGTGGCCAGCTTGATCGCCAGGCCCGACGCGGGGTTGCCGTTGTACTGCGCACTGATAGCGTAGTTCTCGCCGCCCAGCTCGACCTTGGCGACGTCGCTCAGGCGAACCTGGGAGCCGTCACGGTTGACCTTGAGCAGGATCGCGCCGAACTGCTCCGCGGTCTGCAGGCGGGTCTTGCCGACGATGGTGGCGTTGAGTTGCTGGCCCTGAATGGCGGGCAGGCCACCAAGCTGGCCGGAGGACACCTGGACGTTCTGCGCCTGGACCGCCGTGCGCACGTCCACCGGGGTCAGCTGGAAGTTGTTCAGCTTCGCCGGGTCGAGCCAGATGCGCATGGCGTACTGCGCGCCGAAGACCTGGAAGTCACCGACACCCTTGGTCCGCGAGATCGGGTCCTGGATGTTGGAAACGATGTAGTTGGCCAGGTCGTTCCTGTTCATCGAGCCGTCGGTCGAGACCAGGCCGATCACCATGAGGAAGTTCTTCACCGCCTTGGTCACCCGGATGCCCTGTTGCTGGACCTCCTGCGGCAACAACGGAGTGGCGAGCTGCAGCTTGTTCTGCACCTGGACCTGGGCGATGTCGGGGTTGGTGCCCTGCTCGAAGGTCACGGTGATGGTCATGCTGCCGTCGGAGTTGCTCTCCGAACTGATGTAGCGCAGACCGTCGATACCGTTCATCTGCTGCTCGATCACCTGCACCACCGTGTCCTGCACGGTCTGCGCCGAGGCGCCGGGGTAGGAGACCTGGATCGCGACGGCCGGCGGGGCGATGCTCGGGTACTGGTTGATCGGCAGCTTGAGGATGGACAGGCCACCGGCAAGCATGATCACCAGGGCGATGACCCAGGCGAAGATCGGTCGATCGATAAAGAATCTGGACATATGGGGCTAGCCTCTGCGCCTTACTGCTGACCCTGGGCGCCGTTCTCGGGCGCGGGTTTGGCGGAATCGCCCTGAACGTTGCTGGCCGGGCCCGCCTTCACTTCGGCGCCCGGATGGACGTACTGCAGGCCCTCGGTGATGACCCGGTCGCCGGCCGCGAGGCCTTCGCTGACCAGCCACTGGCTGCCCACCGCGCGATCGGCCTTGAGCACCCGCAGCTCGGCCTTGTTCTCGGCATTGACCACCATCGCGGTCGCCTGGCCCTTGGTATTGCGGGTCACGCCCTGCTGCGGCACGAGGATCGCCTGGCTGCGCACGCCGCCGACCAGCTCCGCGTGCACGAACATGCCCGGCAGCAGCGTGTGGTCGGGGTTCGGGAAGACCGCGCGCAGGGTCACCGAGCCGGTGCCCTCGTCGACGCTGACTTCGGAGAATTCGAGCTTGCCTTCGTGGCCGTAGGTGCTGCCGTCTTCCAGGGTCAGGGTGACCTTGGCGGCGTTTTCCCCGGCCTTCTGCAGCTGGCCGCTGTCGAGATCACGACGCAGCTGGAGCATCTGCTTGGACGCCTGGGTGACATCGACGTAGATCGGATCGAGCTGCTGGATGATCGCCATCGCATCGGCCTGGCCGGTGTTGACCAGCGCGCCCTCGGTCACCATCGAACGACCGATGCGGCCGCTGATCGGCGCCAGGACCTTGGTGTAGCGCACGTTGATACGCGCCTGCTCCAGCGCCGCTTCGGCCTCCAGCGTGGCGGCGCGCGCCTCGTCGTAGTCCTGGCGGCTGACGGCCTGATCGGCGACCAGCGCCTTGTAGCGGTCGGAACGCGAACGCGCCGAAGCGAGCGTCGCCTCGGCGCTCTTGAGGGTCGCCTGGTAGGTGGCCGGATCGATCTGATAGAGCTGATCGTTGACCTTGACCTCGCTGCCTTCCTTGAACAGGCGCTTGAGGATGATGCCGCTCACCTGCGGACGCACTTCGGCGATGCGGAAGGCCGAGGTGCGACCCGGCAGCTCGAAGGTGCTCGCGTAAGGCTGCGCCTGCAGCGTGACCACACCGACCTGAGGTGCGCTGGGTGCTTGCTTTGGAGCTTCCTGCTTGCCACAGCCGACGAGCACGAGGGCTGCTGCCAGGGCCGGAACCAGCGCACGCATGGCGTAGGGTGATCGCATGACTTTTCCTCACAAAATTGAGTAAACGACCGAACACGCCCGGGGCGGCTCGGCTGGGAAAAACTGGCTAAAGAGGGTGCGAGACCCCGGAAAGGGGGCGACGTCATTATCGATATCGGGTAACTTTAATTGCAGATAGTTGACATGATCAACTATATTTTCTCATCCCTTACTTTCCGGCCCGACGAATGTCCGAACCCGACCTGTCCCGCGCGCTGCGCTGGGTCTTCCTGAAGCTTCGGCGAAACATCCTGTCGAAATTCCAGGAAGCCGGCGTACCGCTGAACCCGCCCGATGCGCACATGCTGGAGATGCTCGAGATAGAGCCCGGCCTGAGTCCGCAGGACCTGGCGCGGCTGAGCGGCATCGACAAGGCCTACATCACCCGCCGCGTCCGCGAACTGGAAACCCACGGGTTGATCTGCCGCTGCCGCGACGAACAGGACCAGCGACGTTTTCGCCTGTACCTCAATCCCGACGGGTTGCAGACGATGAATCGCGCCCAGGAGTTGATCCATCAGTGCGAGGAAGAGATGTTCGCGCCGCTGGACCCGGCGGACCGGCAGACGCTCACCACGCTGCTGGCCAAGTGCCTGAAGAAGGACGACGACACGCCGTCCCAGTAGGTTCCCCGCCGCGCCGGACGGCGCAGCGTGGTCAGGCCGCGCAGGCCCCCAGATACGCCTCGACATCCACTTCGTCCATCTGCTCGGCGTGCAGGTAGCGCGCGCCGTAGCGCAAGTGCAGGCCGGCGCGCAGGAACAGCGCGAACAGGTCCGCATCGATATGGCCCTTGTCGCGCAGGTTGGCGAGGATGCGGATCGACTCGGAGAGCGTCTTGGCTTTCTTGTACGGCCGGTCCGATGCCGTCAGCGCCTCGAAGATGTCGGCGATCGCCATGATCCGCGCCGGAATCGACAGGCTGTTGCGGTCCAGCTGCCGCGGGTAGCCGGTGCCCAGCAGCGTCTCGTGATGGGTGCCGGCGTACTCCGGCACGCGCTTGAGGTTGGCCGGCAGCGCCAGGTTCTCGAGCATCACGATGGTCTGGATGATGTGCTCGTTGACCTTGAAGCGCTCCTCCTCGGTCAGGGTGCCGCGGCTGATGCTCAGGTTGTAGAGCTCGCCATGGTTGTACAGGTGCTCGGGGACGTTGATCTTGAAGCCGTATTTCGGGTCCAGCGCCTTGCCCGGCGGGCGCGGCAGCAGGTGCGCCGGCTTGTCCGCGAGCAACTGTTCGACCGCCGGCAGCGGCTGCACCGGAACAGCCTGCAGGCGCTCGAGCTCGCCGTGCGAGAGCCCCAGGCGGTCGTCGAAGTGGCGGACCCAGCGGCGCTCGGAGAGGCTACGCAGCGCCTCGATGCGTTCCTCGGCCATCAGCTCGCCACCGATGTTGCATTCGGCGACGAGGGCGAAATCCGCGTGCAGCCGGGCGACCTCGTCCCGATGTCGCGCCTCCACCCGCGCCTCGTCCTCTCCCCCGCGCAGCGCTTCCAGGCGGGCGATGTCGGCATCGCGCAGCAGCACCTCGAAGCGCATGCGCACCTCGTGGATGCGGTTGTAGACGGTTTCCAGCTTGGTCGCCTTGTCCACCACGTGCTCGGGCGTGGTGATCTTGCCGCAGTCGTGCAGCCAGGCACCGATGCGGAACTCGCGCCACTCGTCGGCGCTGGCGAAGTTGAAGTCCGCCAGCGGCCCTTCGCTGACCTTGCAGGCCTCTTCGGCGAGCATGATCGCCAGGTCCGGCACGCGCTCGCAGTGCCCACCGGTGTAAGGGCTCTTGGCATCGATGGCGCCGGCGAGGATCTCGATCATCGAATCGATCAGAACCTTCTGCGCATCGATCAGGTTGTGGTTCTCCAGCGCCATCGCCGACTGCGAGGCGAGCGCCTCGACGAAGCTCAGGACCTGCCGGGGAAAGGCGATCACATCGCCGCTCTGTGGGTCGATGGCGTTCATGAACTGCAGCACGCCGATCACCTCGCCCTGCCGCGGCGCCAGGGGCACCGCGAGCATCGACACGGTGCGGTAGCCGGACTCGCTGTCGTAGTGACGCGTGCCGCTGAGGTCGAAACGGGTCTCGCCGTAGACGTCGTCGATCAGCACCGCCTCGTTGTGCAGCGCCACGTAGGTGGACACGTGTTTTTCGTTGGGCGCGCCGCTGAGCGGGTCGTGAAGCGGAATCTCGAAGGACGGCAGTGCATCGTCCATCGAGCGCAGCGCGAAGCGCAGGCTGTCGTGCTCGGTCTTCAGGTACATGGTCGCGGCATCGGCGTTACAGATGCGCTTGCCTTCGAGCAGGATGTGCCGCAGCAGCGCGGTGCGGTCGCGCTCGGAGGAGAGCAGCAGGCCGTTTTCCACCAGGCTGGAGAGCTTGTGCTGGGTTTCCTGCAGGGTCCGGGTCTGGCGCTGCAGCGCGGCCTTCATCTCGGCGTGGTTGCGGCTCAGGCTGTCCACCTCGAAGAACACCGACTCCTGTGGCAGCCTTCCGGAAAAGTCGAGATCGCGGATCAGCCGGGTGTCTTCGGCCAGGGTATCGATGGTGCGGTTCATGCTGCGGAAGCCGAACAGCACAGTGGGCAGCGTCACCAGCACGCAGAGGAACGAAAGCAGCAGCGCCTGCTTCGGATCGACGCCCAAATTCAGGGCCAGGATCGGCAGCATCTGCAGGACGAAGAATCCCGCCAGCAAGACCGTCCAGCTCTGGAATCTGAACTTGAATATCCATGATGTCATACTGCAATCTGCTCCTCATCGACGGCCCGTATTCTCTGGCCTGCAGCCTGGTGCTGCGGCGCGTTCGAATTACGGGCCGTACTGCCGATGTCCGTCGTCGCGGACTCTGACCCACTCACTGGAGGTTATATGCTTTTCAATAAAAAGACCTCACCCCGCGCGCTCGCCGGCCTGCTCCTCGTCGCCTGCCTCGCCCACGCGGAAGAACCTAGCGACAAACCCATCGGCTACGTGATGAAAGTCAGCGGAGAAGCCTTCGTGGTGACCGACGGCGTCGCCCGGCCGGCGAGCGTCGGCATGCCGCTGCAGGTCGGCTCCAGCCTGCGCACCGGGCCGGCCGGTACGCTTGGCGTGACCTTCGAGGACAGCACGCTGATGTCCTTCGGCCCGAACAGCGAACTGAAGGTCGACGAATACCTCTACGAGCCGGCCAAGGGCGATCTCAAGCTCAACGCCAACATCAGCCGCGGAACGCTGAACTACATCTCCGGCGTGATCGCCAAGCTCAAGCCGGAAGCGGTCGAGGTGCATACGCCGACCGGCACCATCGGCGTGCGCGGCACGCATTTCCTGGTCAAGGTCGAGGAGGCAGGCCGATGATGACTCGCCTGTTCGGCCTGCTGCTGTTCGTCCTGCTCGCCAGCGGCTGCGCCAGCAAACCTTCGTCCTATGTGGTGCTGATGGAAAGCCCGGATGGCAGCACCGGGGCGATCACCGTCAGTACCGCCCAGGGCACCACGCTGGTCAACCAGAAGCAGCAGGGCGTGATGCTCGACGGCAAGGCTGCCCAGACCGCCGTGCCGGTGGAGCCACAGCGCATCGCGGCGGATTTCACCCCCGCGTTGAACGCGCAGCCGGCGCTGCCGGTGAGCTACCTGCTGTACTTCAAGTCTGGCGGTGCGGTGCTCACCGACGAGTCCAAGCTGGCGATGCAGGAAGTGCTCAAGACGATCATCTCCCGCGGCCCGTCGGCGGTGTCGGTGATCGGCCACACCGACACCGAAAGCGGCGCGGCGTGGAACGAGAAGATCGGCCAGAAACGCGCGGAAACCATCGCCAAGCTGTTGCGCGACAACGGCGTGCAGGTGCTGGAGCTGGTGGTCACCTCCCACGGCGAACGCAACCTGCTGGTGAAGACGCCCGACGACACCGCGGAGCCGAAGAACCGCCGCGTCGAAGTGCTGGTCCGCTAACGCCCTACTTGCGTGTCATCGCCCACTGCGCGCCGCGTTCGCCGGCGCGCAGCCGGTGCACATGGAAAGCCACCAGGCCGTCGTCCGGTCGCGCGGCATGCAGCGCCTCGAAGGCCTCCAGGGCGCCGGCCGGGTCCTGCTCCAGCAGGGCGAAGGCCGCGTCGTACGGTTCATCTGCCGCCTCGCCGCGCAGCGGTTCGAACACCGCCACCGGCTCGCTCTTACCTTTCAATACCACGCGTCCGACCGCCCGCATGGGTGCCCATGGGCAGTGCTCGCGGATCGCCGCGGACACGCACAGCGTGGTGCCGATGTGCTGGTTCAGGCTTTCCAGCCGCGAGGCGGTGTTCACCGGGTCGCCCAGCGCGCGGTAATCGAAGATCGCCGAGCCGCCGAAGTTGCCGACCACCACTTCGCCGCTGTGCACACCGATGCGCGTCAGCCCGAATGGCGTACCGCGGGCTTGCAGGGCGGCGGCGTAGTCCTCGGTGAAACGCTGGATGCCCTGGCCGCACGCCAGTGCGCGGGCCGGATGATCGGCCTGCGGCACGGGGGCGGAAAACATGATCGCCACGGCGTCGCCGACGATCCGGTCGAGAGTGCCGTCATGTGCGAAGGCGATGCGGATGATGCCCTCCAGGTAATCGTTGAGCAGGCCCACCGCCTCTTCCGCCGGCTGGCTCTCCATCAGCCGGGTGTAGCCGGTCAAATCGGTGAAGACGAAGCTGCACTGCTGCCGCTGGCCGCCCAGTTGCAACTGCCCGGGATTCTTCATCAGGTGCGCCACCAGGTTCGGCGACACGTAGCGGGAGAACGCCTCGCGCACCCAGCGCTGCTCGCGCTCGGCGGCCATGTGCCGGACGATGCTGGCAACGATGAACACCACGCCCAGCCCGAGCGAGGGTACGAACAGGTCGAGCAGCAATTGGTAGCGGGCGAACGCCAGCCATCCGGCGGCGTTCAACGCAAGCAGGATCGCGCCGCCGACCAGTGTCGACACCAGCGCGCGGCTGCGCAGGGCGAGCAGGCTGAGAAGTATCCCGCCGAGCAGCACCAGCACGGTTTCCACCGCCATCGCCCAGCCGGGACGGGTCAGGTAGTCGCCGCCGAGCACCTGTTCCAGCGCCTGGGCATGCACCTCGACGCCCGGAATGATTCCGCCCAGCGGACTGAAGCGCAGGTCCTGCAGGCCCTGCGCCGAGGTGCCGATCAGCACGATGGCGCCGGCCAGCGCCGAGGCCGGAGCCTCGCCGGCCAGCACCTGCCAGGCCGGCAGGCTGCGCGAAGATCGATGCTCGGTGAAATGCACCCACATCTCACCGCTGGCGGTGGTCGGAATGCGAGCGGCGCCGACCCCGACCTGCTCGATCCCGCTGTCCTCGTCGACCCGCAGCCGGTAGCTGCGCGCGCCCTGGCCGACCCGCAGCGCTTCGGCCACCAGCGACGGCAGCAGCGTGTCGCCAACCCGCAGGAACAACGGCACGCGGCGCACCACGCCGTCGGCGTCGGGAAGAAAGGTCATGCTGCCGTTTCCGGCCGCCGCCCGCTGCAGCGCGGGCAGCGCCGCGACGGTGCCGCGGAACACCGGCAGCCAGGGCAACGGCGAAGCCCCCTGCAGCACGCTGCCGAAGCGACTTGCCGGCAACTCGCCACTGGATTCGCCACGCTCGGCGGCAAAGCCCAGCACCACGCCGCCGTTGCGCAGCGCGCCGGCGAGCACCTCATCGTTGTCCGGCAGTCGCGCCAGCTCGGCGCTCACGGCGGCAGGCAGAGGCGTGTCGCGCAGGAGCGCGGACGGCGAGGTGCGGTCGGGCTCGGCGAACAGCACGTCGAACACGATCGCCGCCGCGCCAGCCTGCTGCAGACGCTCCACCAGCTCCGCCACCCGCGTGCGCGGCCAGGGCCACTGGCCGATCCGCGCCAGGCTCTGCTCATCGAGATCGACGATGCGCACCGGCGCGTCGCGGTAGACCCGCGGCTGCCAGCGCTGGTACTGGTCGAACACCGCATTGCGCACCGCCAGCAGGGGCAAGGGCTGGCTCAGGTACAGCGCGAGAACCGCGGCGATCGCCAGGAACGGCAACCACGGCAGCACGCGGTTCGGTTGGAAAGACGGCACCTGCGCTCACTCCCTGCGTTGAAGGCGTCCTTGTCGGGTTCAGCCGCAGGAAGCGCGGGTGATCAGGTCGGCGTCGTCGGTGTCCAGGTTCAACCGCTGGGAGTCGTATTCGAGCGTCACCGCGGTTCCCGGCCGGAGCACCCGAGCGCGCTGCGCGCCGGCTTGCAGGCGAGCCTGCTCGAGAACAGCGGGATTGACCGGATGCCCGATCAGCGACTGCACCGCGCTGGCCGTGCAGGTCTCGGCAGGAGGCATGGCCGCGGGCTGCAACGCGGCTGACGGAGCCTCGTCATGGCTGGCACAACCGGCGAGCAGGGCGACCGGCAACAGCCAGGCGCAATGGATTTTCTTCGAAAGCATGCGGGTTCTCCGATGGACTGGAGGCCGAACCATACCAGCTCGGGACGCCGGCGGCAGCGTGGGCCGACCTGACGCAATCGCCCGCCGCGAAAACGACAAAGCCCGCGCGAGGCGGGCTTTGTCGTCGAACGGTGCAGATCAGCGCGAGGCGGATGTCACCAGGCTCGCCTCTGCCGCGGAAGAGCGCCCGAACGCGCGCGAATAGGTGTCGTAGTAACCCTCGAGAACACGCATGCAGGACTTGATGTTCATGTTGTTCACGCAATGCTCGCGGGCGGCGATACCGAAAGCTATGGCCAGCTCGTCGTTGAGCAGGATTTCCTTCAGGTAGCCCTTGATCGCCTCGACGTCCTTCTCCTCATGGGCGAACCCGGTCTTGCCATGCTGGATGCCCTCCAGCGCGCCGCCGCGCGCCGACGTGATCACCGGAACACCGGACGACTGCGCCTCCAGCAGGACGATGCCGAGGCCTTCGGCATCGCCGTTCTCGGCGGTGATGCTGGGCATGCAAAGCACCCGCGCGCTGCCCAGCAGGCTGCGGATCTGCTCGCTGGGAAGCGCGCCGAGAAAGCGTGCGCGCACCCCGCGCGCCTCGGCGATGGCCTTCAGCGACGCCTCGAGCGGGCCGTTGCCGACGATCAGCAACTCGCTCTCGGGGCACGCGCCCTGGATGTCGGCGAAGGCGTTGAGCAGGTATTCGCAGCCCTTCTTCTCGACCATCCGCCCGACGAACAGCACCTGCTTGCGCTCGGCCATGGGAATCGGCCCCGGAACGAACTGGTCGGTGTCGATGCCGATATAGCTGACGCTGATCTTGTGCTCGGGAATTCCGTACTCGATCGCGCTCTTCTTGATCGCCTCGGACACGGCAAGGAAGTGGATCTTTTCGTAGTTGGCGAGCTCGAGCAGACGCTCGGGGTACCGCTTCAACTGTCGCCCGCCACCGCCGGCCTCCCAGTATTCGCGGTACACGTTGATATCGAAGCCGTGCAACGTCACCAGCGTCGGCAGCTGCAACGCGCGGATCAACGGCCAGATGCGTACCGCCTCGGTGGCGAAATGGATGTGCAGCAGTTGGGCGTCTTCCTTGCGCAACTGGCTCAGCGCCGAACGCGAGGGACGGTCGAGCAATTCGTTGACGGTGTTGACCAACTTGCGAACGACACGGTTCTTCTTGCCCAGCACACGGACATCGAGCCCGTCGAGGGAAAGACCTTTCTCCATGACCTGATCGCCGACCAGGATTCCTCTCCAACTTTCCAGGCACCGTGTTTGTTCACGAATGAAAGTCTCGGAATAAGGCAGTAGTTGGGACTTATATACCAGTACCTTTTTACGAGGGGCGCTTTGGGGGGTCATAGACGGGTCCAATTGCAGAGGGAATTAACTACTTGATGCCAAACAGCCACTAGCCATATATACAGCGTTACATGACAGTCATTGGATTTCGGGAGAATTAGACTAATTAAGGCGGTGCAGTTCCATAGAGCCGCCGATCACATATCGAATGAAAAAGGCCTGTCGAGCGAAGGGAAAACGAGGCAATAAAAAGCCCGCTCGTGGCGGGCTCTGGCGTTTCTCAGATATCGACCGATACTGGAAACTTGAACTGGCGCACCAGGCGGGATTCGAACCCACGACCCCTGCCTTCGGAGGGCAGTACTCTATCCAGCTGAGCTACTGGTGCGTTGCGGGGCGCATGATACGCATGCGAGCGCGCAACGTCCATGCCGAGCACGACCGGTCACCGGTCGCCGGGCAGGCGAAAAAGAAGGCAAATGGCCATATAAAGGTGGCTCGCTCAATGCCTTGCCTGCACAATGAAACGATTTTCTGCCGAGATAAGCCCTGTTTATGCCTCAACCCTATCAAGCCTTAGAGCGCTGCATCCTTGGCGCGCTGTTGTCATTGCTTGTCTGGCTACCCTTGCCCCTGGGCAGCAACCGCGACTGGTCGATGGCCTTCTTCTGCTTCGTCACCGCGTTGCTGGCCGCCTTCTGGGCGCTGCTTCAGCTCAAGCGCCAGCGCCCGCTGGGCTCGTCGTTCCGACATGCCCTGCTGCCGCTCGGCCTGCTGGCGCTGGTTCAGCTATGGGTAGCCATCCAGTGGCTGGGCGGCCTGAGCCGCGACGCCGGCGCGTCGGCCCAGTATTTCCTCCTGGGCTGCACCTACTGCCTGCTCTATCTGCTGGTGATCGGCGTTTTCCGCACCCGCAAGCGCCTGACCCTGCTGATCGGTGTACTGGTGATCAGCGGAACCTTCCAGGCCTTCTTCGGCTCGGCGATGACGCTATCCGGCGTGGAGCGCCTGCTTTTCGGGCCGAAGGACTATCACATCGGTCATGCCACCGGCACCTTCGTCAATCGCAATCACCTGGCGGGCTATCTGGAGATGACCCTGGCCATCGGCATCGGCCTGCTGCTGGCGCTGCGCCAGGGCGGGCAGTTCCACTGGGTCAGCGTGCTGGAAACCCTGATGGGTCCCAAGGCCCGTCTGCGCCTGGCACTGGTGATCATGGTCATCGGCCTGGTCATGAGCCATTCGCGCATGGGCAATACCGCATTCTTCGGCAGCCTGATGCTGGTCGGTGCGCTGTTTCTGCTGCTGCACAAGGAAAACCGCCTGCGTAACGGGCTGATCTTCGCCAGCCTGGTGCTGGTCGATGTGCTGGTGGTGAGCCAGTATTTCGGGCTCGACGAGCTCAAGGACCGCCTGGTGAACACGCGGCTCAACGACGTCGTCGAACAAGGGGAAGTGGTTCAGAAAGCCAACGAGCTACGCGGCGATGTCTATGCGCTGGCGCTGCCGCTGGCCCAGGACCGGCCAATCATCGGGCAGGGCGCGGGAAGCTTCGAGTCAGTCTTTCCGCCTTATGCCACGGGCCTTCCGCTGCATTTCGACCATGCCCACAACGACTACCTGCAGTTCTTCATCGAGTACGGCGTGATCGGCTGCATACCCTTGGCGCTGTTCGTGCTGATTTCACTGTATTACGCGTTGAAAGCCATGCGCCACAAGGATTCCCTGTACCGCAACGGCATCGGCTTCGGTGCCGGGATGGGCATTCTTGCGCTGCTCATCCATTCGACCACCGACTTCAACCTGCAGATTCCCTCGAATGCAGCGACCTTCGTGGTCCTCTGCGCGATAGCGGTGCTGGCCAACCATCATCTGGTGGACCGGCGCCAGAAGCAACGTCCGGCCTGAGGGGTCTGGGAGACCTCTGACGACGCGACCACCCCTCAGGACTGGCGCTTCAGCACTTGTCCGCCGTCATGTGGCTTTGCACCGAAGCTGTTCCGCGCCACGTAGTAGAAGAACAGCGGAATGCCTACGGCATAGCGACGGAACAGGCGGCGCGGTTCCATCAGCAGGCGATACAGCCACTCGAGGCCGAACTTCCTGAAGAACTCCGGCGCGCGCTCGAAACGCTCGGCGGAGAAATCCACGATGGCACCGCCGCAGACGAACAGCGCCGGCATGTCCAGCTCGTTCTTGAGGCGCACGGCCACTGCTTCCTGCTTCGGCATGCCCATCGCCAGCACGATGATCGGCATCGCTCCTTCCCGATAGGCGGTCTTAAAGAACTCCACGTACTCGTCGATAGTTTTGAAACCATCGATGGCATGGAACGGCCGGCCTCTGAAAAGCTTGTCCGCTCCTTTGCTGAGCCAGGGTTCCTGAGTACCCATGGCGAAATACTGGCAATCAACGGTGTCATCGTTGATGAAGAAGTCCAGAAGCTTCGGAATGAAATCGGTTCCGTTCAGGTTGGCCTTTGGCTCAACACCATTAACCTTGCAGGCCAGTTTGATGCCAATACCATCTCGCAGGAGGTAGTCGACTTTAAGAAAGCTCTTACGGGCAGACAGGTTCTGCTGCGTAATGTTGTATCCATGTTGATTGAGGAATCCCAGAATGCTCGGCCGTTTAACCATGCGCAGATTCCTGAGGAAATCTTCGGTCTCATTTTCCTCAAGCAACATCAATCGCCGGACGAGTAAATCTTCTTTCCTAACAATCGGATTTTTCATGAAGAATTATCTCTGGATTTCTCGGTTATGGAATTGAAGCCGGATTGCACCGTTCATTTACGCTTCTACCTCGATTATTGTTAATTCAATTAATAAAAGCGTGAACCAGTTAACCCATTTGCTGCGCTAAAAAATTATCATGGATTTTATAACTAATTCCAGGGAGCTCACCCATCCACCATTTAGGAACCCACCCATGAACGCCACGACTCACACGTTTCACACGCTTAAAAGAGTTCTTCCTCTGGCAGCGCTCCTGATCGGCTCGGCCGTTCAGGCTCAAGAGAAGCTCCCCCTCGTTTCGATCAACATCGCTGGCGCCGAATTTTCGTCCGGCGCGATCCCCGGAAAAAACGGCACCAACTACTTCTTCCCGGACAAAACCTATTTCGCCAAGTGGAAAGAACGCGGCATCACCCTGGTCCGCTTCCCGCTCAAGTGGGAACGCCTGCAGCCCAAGCTGTACGGCCCGCTGGACCCCGCGTACACCAAGCTTCTCGACGACATGCTCGCCCAGGCCAACGTGTACGGCGTGAAGGTGATCCTCGATATCCACAACTACGCCCGTTATAACAACGAAGTCATCGGCTCCGCCAAGGTTACCTTTTCCGACTTCCGCAAGCTCGGCGAACTGATCGGTAACCGCTACAAGAACAACCCTGCCGTTTATGGCTACGACATCATGAACGAGCCCTACGGCGATGCCGACAAGTACTGGCCGCAAGCGGCGCAGGCCGGCATCAACGGCATCCGGGTCTATGACAAGAAAAAACCGCTTTTTGTCGAAGGCCGCTCTTACTCCGGCGCCTACACCTGGCCGTGGTACAACGACCCGATGGCAGCACTCACCGACCCGAAGGCCGACAACATCATCTACTCGGCGCATGCCTACATCGACGACAACGGCAGCGGCCAGTACAAGACCGCACCGGCCAACTTCGACCCGATGATCGGCGTCAAACGTATCGAGCCCTTCGTCGCCTGGCTGAAGAAGCACGGCAAGAAAGGCCACATCGGCGAATTCGGCATCCCGAACGATGACCCCCGCTACCTGCAAGCCATGGACAACACCCTGGCCTACCTGCAGAAGAACTGCATCACCATGACCTACTGGGCTGCCGGCCCTTCGTGGGGAACCTACAAGCTGTCCGTCGAGCCGACCAAGACCGGCCAGGATCAGGCGCAATGGGCGATCCTGAAGAAGTACATCAACGGCGGCAACTGCACCAAACCCGGTCCCAACTGACCGGCCTCACCACCCGAGCGCAGCGGACGCGCTCGGGCAGGTGATTTCTCGCAAGACACATCCCCGCAACACGGGAGCCACAGCGGCTCAGCCCGCCACCAGGGTTTCCACCACCACCGGCGCCACCCGGCCGTACTTGTCGGAGAAGCGCACGATGTCGTCCTCTCCCAGATACGCACCCGATTGCACCTCGATCAGCTCCAGTGGAATCACACCCGGATTTTCCAGCGCGTGCACCTGGCCGATCGGAATGTAGGTCGACTGGTTCTCGGTGACCATGTAGGTCTCCTCACCATTGGTCACCTTGGCGGTGCCGCTGACGACGATCCAGTGTTCCGCGCGGTGGTGGTGCATCTGCACCGACAGCTTCGCGCCCGGCTTCACGGTGATGTGCTTGACCTGGTAGCGCGGGCCCTGGTCGATGGAGTCGTACACGCCCCACGGACGGTAGACTTCGCGATGGTTCTGGAACTCGCTGCGCTTCTCGCGCTGCAGCTGTTCGACGATGCGCTTGACGTGCTGCGCCTCGTCCTTGTGCGCCACCAGCACCGCATCCTTGGTTTCGACGATCACCAGATCCTCGACGCCGACGGTGGCCACCAGGCGGTTGTCCGCATGCACGTAGGTGTTGCTGCTGCCGTGGTTGAGCACGTCGCCGCGGAACACGTTGCCTTCGCCATTCTTGCTGCTCACATCCCACAGCGCGGACCAGGAACCGATGTCGCTCCAGCCGGCGTCGAGCGGAACCATCACGGCGTCACGGGTTTTTTCCATGACGGCGTAGTCGATGGAGTCTTCCGGGCAGGCGGTGAACGCCTCGCGGCCGACGCGGGTGAAGAGCATGTCCTGCTCGCTGCTGGCCATGGCTTCACGGCAGGCTTCGAGGATGTCCGGGCGGAATTCCTGCAGCTCGGCGATGTAGCGGCTGGCACGGAACAGGAACATGCCGCTGTTCCAGAAATGATTGCCGCTGGCGAGATAGCGCCCGGCGGTTTCCAGATCGGGCTTCTCGACGAAGCGGCTGACCACGTAGGCGCCCTCCCCCTCGGCTTCGCCACGTTCCAGATAGCCGTAACCGGTTTCCGGGTGTGTCGGCAGGATGCCGAACGTCACCAGCTTGCCGGCTTCGGCAAGCGGCACCGCCTTGCGGATGCCGTCATGGAAAGCCTGGGTGTCCTGGATCAGGTGATCCGCCGCGAGGATCAGCAACAGCGGATCCTGGGCTTCGCTGAGCGCCTGCAGGGCGACCAGCGCAACGGCCGGTGCGGTATTGCGGCCGACCGGTTCGAGCACGATACCTGCGTTATCCATGCCCAGCTGGCGTAGCTGTTCGGCCGCGAGGAAACGATGCTCCTCGTTGCAGATCAGCCGTGGCAGTTGCATGTCCAGGCCTTCCAGGCGCTTGATGGTCGCTTGCAGCATCGACAGCGAGCCCTCACCGAGGTTGAGGAACTGCTTCGGATTGAGTTGACGCGAAAGCGGCCACAGACGCGAACCGCTACCACCGGACATGATCACTGGAATCATTGCTGAGCCCTCCCCATAAAAATCGATTGTCTGTTCTTGAACTGCCTGACGATGATCGGGAACACCTTGTAGGCGTCCACCACGTAGCGTTTTACAAGCCGTTTGGGCTCCATGCAGATGCGGTGCAGCCACTCCAGCGAGAGGTGCTGCATCCATTCCGGAGCACGCTGGATCTTCCCGGACAGGAAATTCAGCGACGCACCGACGCACAGGCCGACCCCCACTGCCCGCTCGCTCTCGTAGACCTTGAGCGCGAGGGCCTCCTGACGCGGGCAGCCGACCGAGAAGAAGATCAGCCGTGCCGGATGCTGGATGACGAACGACACGCAGCGTTCGACTTCGACCGGGTTGTCGATGAAGCCCATGGGCGGGTTGTGGTGGTTGAAGACGATGTTCGGATACATCTGCCGCAGCGTGGCGACGACGTCGTCCTCACAGCCGATCACCGTGATGGTCCAGCCTTCACGGTTGGCCACTTCCACCAGCGACTCGGTCAGCGTGCTGCCGGGAATCGCCTCGGCGACATTGGCCTTGAGACGGTTGAGCACCGGCAGCAGTATCTTGCTGTCGCAGATGCGCAGGCTGGCATGACTGTAGGCGCGGCGCAGTTCCTTGTTGTGCTCCAGCTGAACGATATGGTTCACGTTGGGCGTGACGATATAGCTGTAGTCGTTCTGGCTCGCTTCGGTGAGTTCCTTGACCAGGCTGGCCTTGTCACCGCGATAAAATTCAATGTCGAATACTTTCATATTACCTCCTTGCAAAAACTGATCTTTCTACGCACGCCCGAAGGCCATCGACACGGTTTCAACCACAACCCGCGCGAACGACGGCCCTCTTATCGGCCGAGTGCCGCCCTCACCAACTTGGTGTGGGTATGTACGTAGTGCAGAAGGTAAAGAACAGAGGCTTTGGCGGAAGACAACTTCATGTAATTACGCCGTATCTGCATATCTTCCTTGAGCGCATCGAAACGCCGCTGCTGGGAGATGCCGGTAGTGTCGAAAACGCACAGGGGCGTCTTCAGTTGCAGCACGACCTTGGACAGGTCCAGTCCGTGGAGGAATTCCACGATCATGCAGTAGTCCGCAGACAGCTTGTAGTTCTCGCGGAAGCGGACCGTGCGCAGGTGTTCGTTCTCGAAGTACATCGCCTGGTGACTGGACGGCATGCCCATCATCAACCGGTCGATCTTCTTCGCCGAGGCGGCGCGCAGCACGCCCGCGGCGTTCTGCAGGTAATAATCGCCATACACGTACTTCGGCGGATGCTCGGCCTCGGAGACGGCCTTGGCCACCTTTTCGAGTACCGACTCGTCATAGAAGGTATCGCCGCTATTGAGGAACAGGGTGTAACCCGGGGTTTCGCTGGCTTTCACCAGGCCCTTGTTCATCGCGTCGTAGATGCCCTTGTCGCGCTCGGAAGTGATTTCGGCGTGATCGTCCTTGAGTTCCTTCAGCCATTCGACGCTGCCATCGTTGGAAGCGCCATCGATTACGATCCAGCGGAAGTTCCTGTAGGTCTGCGCCGCGACACTTTCATAGGTCTTGGTCAGGCCAGCGAGGTTATTCCAGTTAATGGTAACGATGCTGAAACTTGTCATAACTGATCCGCTCGTTCTGCGTGGTAGACGGTGCCGGTGCCTTAGCTCTTACTCTAGAGAAATACAAGAAACAGGCTGCTGAAATGCCTAGGAGATCTCCCCCATACATAATTGAGTTGGACAGAAACATATTGATCAAACCAAATACGAAAGGCAGTTTCATGGCGCTCAATAGATCGCCCTTGTTTTTGCAGTCCCTCATGATGCTCAGGAAACCGCCATAGAAGATCAGGGCGATGACCGGAGTTAGGAACCCGAAGCGGTAATACACGCCGACGATGCCCACGTCCGACAGGTAGAACCAGGGGTTGTAAAGGGTCGAGAAGCCGCCGTTCCACTGCAGGGACAGCGCGCCCATTCCGATGTACCAGTTCTTCGCCACTTCCTGAAGAATGATCCCGGTGGTGATGTTCCGCACGCCGGGGCCGGTAGTCGCCTCGTTGAGCAAGGCGTCGAAGCGCTCGAACTGGGTGGCGTAGAAGTCCGGAATCATGAAGTAGGACACCACCAGGATGATGGAGGCGACGGCGCCCAGCTTCAGCAGCGAACCGATACGGTCGCGGAAAATCCACAGCCCGGCCAGCGCCCAGACCACCATCGTCGAACGGGTCTGCAGGACCAGCCACAGGTAGGCGGTGAAGAGCAACAGCAACATCACCCGCGCCAGGGTGATCTGGCGGCGCAGGCTGTACATGATCATGAACGCACAGATGCTCACATAGCCGGAGCCGATCCGGTAGCGATTGGGACGCAGCATGCTGTCTTCGCTACCCAGCTCCTTCGCGTCCACCTCGAAGGCGAAGCCGCTGTTCTGCGGGATGATCTTGAAGTAATAGAGGAAGCCTACGGCCACGCAGAACAGGCCCGAGACGAGGAAGAACCGCTCGAGCTGCGGCTCCGTGGGCTTCGCCTTGTACAGCAGGAACAACGTCGGGAAGAAGATCAGGAAGTAGAAACTGCGGCGCTCCTCCAGCAGGCCGTAGACGATCGGCTGGCCGAAGTTGAGCTTGGCCAGGATCGACGACATCACCGGCAGGCAGATGCCGATGAAGACCACCCACAGGCAGGCCTTGGATTGATAGAGGCGTTTCCAGGTGACCAGCAGAAGTGCCGCTGCCGCCAGTATCGCCAGCAGGAACAGTTCACGCAGGTAGGGTATGCCAGCCTTCTTGTCGTCCGTAAGGAAGAAGCAGGCCGAGTTCGCCAGCACGAGCACGAACAACAGGTTCTGGTAAGAAAGAAGCTTCCTCAATGTACGAACTTCCCTATGAGTGTTCCAGTTGATCGCTTGAAGTAAGGGGTGGATCCGCCACCGCCATCGTCTTCACCGGCGAACGCATCAAACCAGTGCGCGCAAATAGGCCCGCGTGTTTTCGTGTACCTGCTCGCTGTCGCGCATTTCGCTCGGCGACCACCAGCGGTAGTGCCCGTGCTGCTCGCGCGGGGGATCGAGCGCCAGGCCGGCCGGTAAATCCAGCAAATAGCCGGCCACTACGTAATGCGTATTCGGCGAGGATGAATCCGTACCAAACACGCTGTCTTCGTAGAAGTGTTCGTAGATATCCAGCAACCGCGCCAGGGAACGCTCGAACGGGATGCCCAGCTCGCCCATGGTGAGGCGACGGAAGGCGGCGTCGAGCGTTTCGTTCTTCTGGATGCGTCCCCCCGGGACGAACCAGAAACCTTGCGCCGGTCGGTTGAGACGTTCACCCAGGAGAATGGTTCCCTCGCCGCTGCGAACGACGAGGTCCAGGGAGATGAGCGGTGTCGCTCCGACTACCCGTCGGAAGTCCTCGGCGTCGAGAAACATCCGCTCAGCCCCTGACGTCGTCCAAGTGCTCGACGAACCAGCGGTAGGCGTCCTGCAACCCTTCTTCCAGGCCGATCTTCGACTTCCAGCCCAGGGCTTCGAGACGCGAAACGTCCATCAGCTTGCGCGGCGTGCCGTCCGGCTTGGTCGCATCGAACGCCAGGCGCCCCTGGAACTCGGTGACCTTGGCCAGGGTTTCCGCGAGCTCGCGAATGGTGCAGTCCTGGCCGGTGCCGACGTTGATGTGCGAGAGCATCGGCTGGGTGTTGGCCTGGTAGGTGGCCTCGTCCAGATTCATCACGTGGACGCTGGCCGCAGCCATGTCGTCGACGTGCAAGAACTCGCGCATCGGCGTGCCGCTGCCCCAGATCACCACTTCCTCGTCGCCGCGCAGGGTGGCTTCGTGGAAACGGCGCAGCAGCGCCGGGATCACGTGGCTGTTTTCCGGGTGGTAGTTGTCGTGCGGGCCGTACAGGTTGGTCGGCATCACGCTGCGGTAGTCACGGCCGTACTGGCGGTTGTAGCTCTCGCAGAGCTTGATCCCGGCGATCTTGGCGATCGCATAGGGCTCGTTGGTCGCTTCCAGAATGCCGGTCAGCAGCGCCTCTTCCTTCATCGGCTGCTCGGCATGCTTGGGATAGATGCACGAGGAACCGAGGAACAGCAGCTTCTGCACGCCGTTGGCGTGTGCGGCGTGGATGATGTTCGCCTCGATCATCAGGTTCTGGTAGATGAACTCGGCCGGATAGGTGTTGTTGGCGTGGATACCGCCGACCTTGGCCGAAGCCAGGTACACCTGATCGATGTTCTCCGCGGCGAAGAACGCCTGCACGGCGGCCTGGTCGACCAAATCCAGCTCGTCGCGACCGCGGGTGACGATTTCCACGTCACCCTGCTGGCGCAGGAGCCGGACGATCGCCGAACCGACCATGCCACGATGGCCGGCGACGAAGATGCGTTGAGGCTGCTGCATGCTCAGTTCTCCACGGAGACCGGAACGTCATGGCCGTGCCGCTTCAGCAGGGCGTGGCGCTGGGCGACCTTGAGGTCTTCGCGGACCATCTCGGCGCACATTTCCTGAACGGTGATTTCCGGGGTCCAGCCGAGCTTCTGCTTGGCCTTGGTCGGATCGCCGAGCAGGGTTTCCACTTCGGCGGGACGGAAATAGCGCGGGTCGACGCGGACGATGGTGTCGCCGACCTTCAGCGCCGGCGCCAGATCGCCCTCGATGCGCTCGACGATGGCCTGCTCGTCCACGCCCTCGCCTTCGAAGCGCAGGGTGATGCCCAGCTCGGCGGCGGACCAGCGGATGAACTCGCGTACCGAGTACTGCACGCCGGTGGCGATGACGAAGTCATCCGGGGTTTCCTGCTGCAGCATCATCCACTGCATGCGTACGTAGTCCTTGGCGTGGCCCCAGTCGCGCAGCGAATCCATGTTGCCCATGAACAGGCAGGACTCCAGGCCCTGGGCGATGTTCGCCAGGCCGCGGGTGATCTTGCGGGTCACGAAGGTCTCGCCACGGCGCGGCGACTCGTGGTTGAAGAGGATGCCGTTGCAGGCGTACATGCCGTAGGCCTCGCGGTAGTTCACCGTGATCCAGTAGGCGTACAGCTTGGCCACCGCATAGGGCGAGCGCGGGTAGAAGGGCGTGGTTTCCTTCTGCGGGATTTCCTGCACCAGGCCGTACAGCTCGGAGGTCGAGGCCTGGTAGAAACGGGTTTTCTTTTCCAGGCCGAGCAGGCGGATCGCCTCGAGGATGCGCAGGGTGCCCATGCCGTCGACGTCGGCGGTGTATTCGGGGGCTTCGAAGCTCACCGCCACGTGGGATTGCGCGCCGAGGTTGTAGACCTCGTCAGGCTGCACTTCCTGGATGATGCGGGTGAGGTTGGACGAATCGTTGAGGTCGCCGTAGTGGAGGACGAAGTTTTTGTTCTCGACGTGCGGGTCCTGATAGATGTGATCGACCCGCTGCGTATTGAACAGCGAAGCGCGGCGCTTGATGCCGTGTACTTCATAGCCCTTCTCCAGAAGGAACTCGGCCAGGTAGGAACCATCCTGTCCGGTGATACCGGTTACCAACGCGCGTTTTTTTTCCATTTTTCGAAGCCTCATGCATCCAAGTCGATAGGTAAAAGGAGTAACTCGCCACGCGAACGGATCAACCGGTCCGCGCTTTCTTGATCAGCATCGTCAACCGTTCGATAACGCCGAACAGGATCACGCGGATCGATGGGAACTTGTAGAAGAAGCGGTAGGTGTCGTACTCCGCTTTGGGGTCGGAGCGGGTGCCAGCCGTCAGCCTTGCCGTTTCGATGAGGGCGATGCCCTCGCCTTCGAGGTCATAAAGGATGCTCAGTTCCATCGGCTTCATCGACAGACTGAAATTATGCAGGCCCGCCTGCTTCGACCGGGTCAACTGCAGGCCGTTGGTGACGGTCTTGCAGCCGTACAGGTTGACGCTGAAATCGTAGGCGGCAAGCTTGCCGTTCAGCCGCTTGATGCTGGACGGCGACAGCTCGCAGTAGGCGTCGTACACCGCCAGGCTGTCCTCCTGGCGGGCGAAGCGATAGTCGCTGGCCTTGAGCTGGATCGGCACCTGGAACCGCGACGAGGCGATGTAGAAGTGCTCGCCCGGATCGCCGAAGTTGGTGCTCAGCGAACGGTACGGGTAGACGAAGTAAAGGTCGCGGGAAATGATGTAGGCGTTGTACAGCTTGAGCCACGACGACTCGGGCCAGGCACGGATATCGGCCGGGATGCCGGCGACATCGGAGATGTCGGTGCCGTGCGCGTCAAGCCAGGTACGGAAACCCTGCCAGTGCTTGCGCGACCACGCCTGCCCCCAGGACGCCGCCAGTTGCATGAAGTAGACGTCCGATCCGCCGTCGTCGATCGGCGTGAACGGCAGCGCGGCGGTCTGGTTCTGCTGGTTGCCGTAAAGGCTGATACCTGCCACCTGCGGCGCGTCGGCGTAGAAGTCCAGCGCCTTGCGGGCGTACTCGTAGAAGTGCGGAGACACGAACAGGTCGTCTTCCAGCACGATGATCTCGCCGTACTCCTCGGTCAGGTCGCCGCAACTGAGGATGTGCTGGCGCAGCCCCATGCGGGTCTCGCGCGCCATGATGCGTTTCTCGCCGAACGGCCAGTCGAAGGCCTCGGCGACTTTCAGCGGTTCCGGATTACCCGAATTATCCAGGCTGATGACAAGGCGGACGCCCTCGGACGGGTAGTGCGCCTTGCTCAGGGAGGTCAGCAGCCGGGCCAGGCTTTTCGGCCGGTTATAGCCGACAGCAACGATGGTGGGTGCACTCTGGGTCATTGGCGGAGCCTGTCTCTTTCGTAAGGAATACTGCTCAGTGGGCCGCCGTCGAGGACGGCCGATGGTTGTTCGCGGCGATCAGCACGGAAACGATGAGCGCCACGTAGATCAATACGCTGGCACCGGCGAAGGCCATCACGGTGATCAACGCGTCTTTCATCACCCAGGCGCCGAAGAAGAGCGCGCCGAGGCGCAGGGCGGTGCTGAGCATTTCGAAGACCAGGAAGCGTCCCTGCAACTGCAACGCGGGAATCGCCACCGTGCAGGGCCGGGTGATCAGCACCACGTATTCGGAAAGCGCCAGCCAGCGCGCGAACTCGCCCGCGGTGTGCCATTGATCACCGAAGACCAGGGCGAACAGCCAGGGCCCGGCGAGGAACACGAAACCGAAGGGCAGCAGCCCCACCAGCGCCAGCCCGGCGGTGGCCTTGGCCAGCATCGAGGTGATCGGCTCGTGACGCTGGATCGCCTGGCTGATCCGCGGGTAATACACGTCGGCGACCGACTTGCCGATCAGGTTGGTGGGCATGCTCAGCGCCTGCTTGCAGACGGTGAAGAAGCCCGCCGCCGCCGGTCCGAAGACCGATGCCAGCACCAGCGTGGGCAGGTTCTGCGAGACCGTGTTGATCAGCATCTGCGGGAAACGGAACAGCGGGAAATCGCTGTAGCGCCGCGCCAGCTCGCCGCTGCTCATCGGCGGCTCGAGATCGACCACCGCGTCGGCCCTGTCGCGGGTACGGCGAATGCCGATGGCCAGCATCACCGCCTGCAGCGCCGGCCCCAGCGCCGTGGTGATCACCAGCACCGCCGGTATCGCCATCAGGAAACCGCCCAGCGTCCGGATGCTGTTGTGCAGCAGGGAATGCGCGATGGCGATGCTGGCGGTGAGGCTGAAGCGCTGCTGGCGAATCAGCCACTGCTGAACGACTTCCAGCGCCGCGCCGAAGAACATCACTACCGGCAGCAGCATCAGGTACGGCGAGATCTCCTCGAGCCCCATCAGGTGCACGATCGGCGTACCGAACAACCCGAGGACCAGCGCCATCAGCGACGCCAGCACCACGGCGATCACCAGCGAGAGCTTGACCAGCCCGCGGGCATCGGCGTCGCGCTTGGGCAACACGATGGCGACCGGATAGGTCAGCGCGGCGATCGGAATGATCATCAGCGTGAGGCTCATGAACGCGCCGAGGATGCCGTAGGCTTCAGGCCCGTACAGGCGGGTGATCACCGGCATGAAGGCCATGGTCATGGCCTGCGCGCCGGCGGTTCCCGAAACCACCGTGATGATGTTGCGCAACAGCTTGCTGCGCATGCTCTGGTGCAGGAAGCCGCGCAGTTTGCCGCGCGGTTTTCCAGTGCCCCCGGTGGGGTCGACGCCGGTCATCAGCAGCTCGTTCTCAAGCGGCATTGATGGCCTTGCGCCCCATGCCGTAGTAGTCGAAGCCTTCGCGTTGCAGCTGGACCGGATCGTACTGGTTGCGCCCGTCGAGGATCAGCGGGCTCTTCAGCAGTTTCTTCAGGGCACGGAAATCCGGGTGGCGGAACGGCTTCCACTCGGTGACCAGCACCAGCGCGTCGGCATCGATGGCCGCTTCGTACTGGCCGTCGACGATTTCCAGATCGCCGTTGCTGAAATGCTCCGCGGGGAACTCCGCGCGGGCGGTCTCATGGGCGATCGGGTCGAACGCCTTCACCCTGGCGCCGGCGGCGATCAGGCTGTTGATCAGCACCACGCTGGGCGCTTCGCGCATGTCGTCGGTGCCCGGCTTGAACGACAGCCCCCAGACGGCGAAGGTGCGCCCGGCCAGGTCGCCGGAATAGTGGGTGACGATCTTGTTGAACAGCGACTGCTTCTGCAGGTCGTTGCGCGCTTCCACTGCCTGCAGCAGTTTGGGCTCGAAGTCGTTCTGGTGGGCGATGCTGATCAGCGCCTTGACGTCCTTCGGGAAGCACGAGCCGCCGTAGCCGCAGCCGGCGTAGATGAAGTGATAGCCGATGCGCTGGTCCGAGCCGATGCCCAGGCGCACGTTCTCCACGTCCACGTCCAGGCGCTCGCAGAGGCTGGCGACTTCGTTCATGAAGGAGATCTTCGTCGCCAGCATGGCGTTGGCGGCGTACTTGGTCATTTCCGCATCGCGGATGCCCATGTACATGATCCGCGGGTGGTTACGCACGAAGGGCGCGTAGAGCTCGCCCATGACGCGCTTGGCGTGCTCGCTGCTGCTGCCGATGATGATCCGGTCGGGGTGCATGAAGTCGTCCACCGCCGCGCCTTCCTTGAGGAACTCGGGGTTGGACACCACTTCGAAATCGATCTCCACGCCCCGCTGCTGCAGTTGCTCGGAGACGGCCGCGCGAACCTTGTCGCCGGTGCCGACCGGCACGGTGGACTTGTTCACCACGATGGCCGGGCGCGCCAGGTTGGCGCCGATCTGCTTGGCCACTTCCAGTACGTAACGCAGGTCAGCGGAACCGTCCTCACCGGGTGGGGTGCCGACGGCGATGAAGAATACGTCGGAACTCTTCATCGCCTCGACCAGCGAGGTGGTGAACAGCAGTCGACCGGATTCGAAGTTGCTGGTGACGACGTTCTCGAGGCCCGGCTCGTAGATCGGCAGGATGCCTTTCTTGAGGTTCTCGATCTTCTTCGGATCGACGTCGACACAGACGACGGTGTTACCCATTTCGGCGATGCAGGCGCCGGTGACGAGGCCTACATAGCCGGTTCCGATGACGGTGATGTTCATGGAGAGGTCCCTGATTTAGACAAGATGTAGTCGTGGCAGGCGCCGGGCGAACGGCGCCGCGAAGCGACGAGGCGGCCCTTGGGACCGCCGCGGCTCAGTAGATGTTCCGCGAGAACAGCGTGAAGGGCGTCTTGATCAGGATCTTGATGTCCAGCCAGAGCGACCAGTGATTGATGTAAGCGAGGTCTTTCTCGACCCGCTGCTGCATTTTCTCGACGGTCTCGGTTTCGCCGCGATGGCCGGTGACCTGCGCCAGACCGGTGATGCCCGGCTTGATTCGGTGGCGCGCCATGTAGGCCATGATCTTGTCGCTGTAGTACTGGTTATGGGTGACCGCGTGGGGACGCGGACCGACCAGCGCCATCTCGCCGCGCAGCACGTTGAACAGCTGCGGCAGCTCGTCGATGGAGGTGCGCCGCAGGAAGGCGCCGACACGGGTGACGCGAGGATCGTCGCGGGAGGCCTGGCGCACCACCTTGTCGTCCTGGTGGACGAACATGGAGCGGAATTTCCACACCTTGATCACTTCGCCGTTCCAGCCGTGCCGCGGCTGCAGGAAGAACACCGGGCCGGGGGAGGACAGTTTCACCGCGATCGCCGCGGCGATCAGCACCGGGCTGAGCAGCACGATGGCCATCAGCGCCAGGCTGCGATCGAGCAGCTCCTTGCTGAACACGGCCGCCGGGTGCGAACTGAGCGGGCTTTCGTTGAGGTAGATCGCCGGCAGTTGCTCGATCTGCGAGATCGACTGGTTGAGCAGCATCATGCTGCCGAAGTCCGGCACCCAGACCACATCCACACTCATGTCGAGCAGGTCGATGTAGAGGCTTTCGATCTGCGCGATCTTGTCCAGGTTCAGGGCAATGTAGACCCGACGCACGCCATTGCGATCGATGATGTTGCGCAGCTCGGAGAGGCCGGAAAGTACCGGGAACTGACCTTCCTGATGCGGCTCGGCGTCGGCTTCCGGCGCGATCAGGCCGATCAGCGGAACGCGGTTCGAGACGCTCAGGCGCTCGGCCAGGGTCAGCGCCAGCGGGCAGGTGCCGATGATCACCGAGGTGCGCTCGTTGCGCAGTTTGCGCGAGTGCAGCGAGGCCAGGTAGCGCAACGGAATGAAGCTCAGCGACTGCACGGCCAGGCCGAGCACGCCCCACAGCAGCACCAGCTCGCGGGAGAACATCTCGGTGCTGCCACTGACGAAGGCGATGAACATCAGCCCGCTGAGCAGGGTGAACCAGCCCGCCGCGAGACGGCCGAGGCCGGAACGGTAGCTGTCACGCTTGTGGTAGACGCGCCACAGCGTGTACGCCGGCACCGAGCCGAGGACCGTGAGGATCATCAGCACGCGGTACTCTGTCGGAATCTGGTCGTAACGCTGGTCGACCATGACATAGAGCACCAGGTTGGCCAGGGTAATGCCGCATAGCCATTGACCCCAGAAGGTAAGACCACGCCGGTTCACGGCTGGGTTGGTACGTTCAGCGATCATGATGATCCCTCTTTTTTACATATTTGCCGCTTTGCTCGGATGTCCTCGCTCAAGCTCCAGCAGAGCGGGACGTTCAGCCCTGCGCGTTGCGCAAGGCCATATAAATTCTGTGCTTCGGGGTAGCTGTAGCCGACGGTGCGGGCGGCGGCCTTGAGCGTCAGCACACGCTGTTCGGTGGTCAGCGATGGCCAGCCTTCGAAACCGATGCGAGCCAGGTCGCGGTCCATCTCGATGCGATTGGCGCCCAGGGCACTGGAGCGCGACAGTGCATCGGCGAACTCGTCGTCGAATGCCTGCTGGCTGAGCTTGGTGCTGGTCAGGCGCAGCCAGGTCCACGGCCAGCCCGGACGAACCGCCAGCGACGCGCGGTAGGTCTCCAGTGCCGCCTGGCGCGAGGCCTGCGCCTCGGCCGCACCGTAGGGTGCGTCGGCGTTTTCCCAGCTGAGCACCCGGCCGAGCCGATCGAGGTACTCGCCGTTGGGCGCCGGAAAGCGCTCGATAGCGTGCTCGGCGGCCTGGCGTCCCGCCGCCAGGGTCTCGGCGTCGGGCATGCCCTTGGCTTCCCAACTCTGCAGGAAGCGTTCGGCGCGATAGCTGTCGATGCCGGCCCGCATCATCGTCCAGGACAGACCGATCACCAGCGCGGCGAGCGGCAGCATGCCGATGCAGATGGCACGGTACAGCGGTGTCTGTTGGGCCGGCTCGGAGCGGCGCGACCTACGCTTTGCGGCGCGACCATGCGCCAGAACAGGAGACTCGGTCATGGGCGTTGTCTCTGTGGGGGTCCATGTGATTGATCAAGCGGTGGAAAGTTCGGCTTTCAGGTCGGCGGTCTGCGCAGCGAAATGGCCCTGCGCGATCTTCCAGGGCGTATCCAGCACCAGCGCCTCGGCCTTGCGGTCACCGACGATGCGCGACGCGTGATCGCGTCCGCAGGCCAGTTCCGGGGGTCGGTGCTGGAGGTTGTGGGCGTCGCTGGCGATGATCGTCGCCAGGTCTTCCTCGAGGATCGCGTGGGCCAGCCGCCGCGCCGGTTCGCCGAATTTCCCGGCGACCGATCCGGCGGTCAGCTGCAGCAGGCAACCCTGCAGCAGGAACGGCTTGAGCTTCGACGGCATATGCATCAGCGCCTTGTTGCGCTCCGGGTGGGCGATCAGCGGAACGATGCCCTTGCCGATCAGCCACTGGGTCATGCGCTCGGCGCCGAACGGAATCTCCGCATGCGGAAATTCCAGCAGCAGGACTCGTTTGCCCTGCCATTCGCCGAGGAACGGGATGCTGCCATCGCAGACGCCCTTCATCATTTCGCTGCCGAAACGGACTTCGGCGGCGGCGCTCACCCGCAAGTCGATGCCGGCGCCTTTCAGCGCGTCGGCGAAGGCCTTGCAGACCTGCCGGATGTTGCCGGCGTCGTTGTCGTAACGACCGGGATGCATGTGCGGCGTGCAGACCATGTGCGTGATGCCGTTTCCCACCGCCACGCGGGCGAGGGTAAGGGCGGTCGGCATGTCTGGCGCGCCGTCGTCGATACCGGGAAGCAGATGACTGTGCAGGTCGATCATGATGAGTGCGCTACGTGATGAATCGCCCGAGGGGTCCTTACGCTTTCTCTTCGCCGTTGCTGTAACCGTAGTGGTCGTAGTAGCCGCTGTAGCTGCCGTGCTTCGCGGCCTTCTGTACGTCCACCTGGTTGAGCACCACGCCGGTGAGCGGCGCGCCGCTCTGCAGCAGTTGGCCGATGCCTTTCTGCGCCAGCGGGATCGCCGTGCTTTCCGACTTGATCACATAGATCACCGCGTTGGCGAAGGTCGACAGCAGGGTGGCGTCGCTAACCGCCTGGCTCGGCGGCGAATCGACGATGATGCGGTCATAGCGTTCCTTGGTGATTTCCAGGAACTTCGCGAAGCGTGGCGAGGCCAGCAGTTCGAGCGGGTTCGGCGGCACCACACCGGCCGGCAGCATGTCGACATTGCCGACGGTCTGGATGCAGTCTTCGGCCTTCGCCGTGCCGGCGATCAGGTTGGCCAGGCCAGGCGCGCCGACCGGGAAGTCGAAGCTCTTGGCCAGGGTCGGCCGGCGCAGGTCGGCGTCGATCAGCAGCACGCGCTCCAGCTGGCCCATGGCGAACGCCAGGTTGGCGGCCACGGCGCTCTTGCCCTCGCCGGGAACGGACGAGGTGATTACCACGACCTTGTGCGGCTGGCTCATGTCGCTGAGCATCACGCTGGTACGAATGGTCCGGATCGCCTCGCAGAAGCGCTTGTCCTGGCTCTGCTCGAACTGGTGGGCGATCTGCATGCGGCTCTTCTTCGGGATCAGCGGGACGATGCCGAGTACCGGCAGGTTCAGCTTGGTCTCGACGTCTTCCGGCGACTTGAAGGTGTTGTTGATCACGTCCAGCAGCAGTGCCAGGCCGACGCCGACGACCAGCGACATGAAGGCCGCGATGACGATGATCAGGCGCTTGTTCGGCGCGCTGGGCTCGATCGGCGCGATGGCGGTATCGACGATGCGCGCGTTCGACGAGTTCATGTCCGAGGTCGCTGCGGTTTCCTGCATGCGGGTCATGAAGGTGTCGTACAGGGTGCGGTTGCTGTCGACGTCGCGCTGCAGTTCACGCAGCTTGAATTCCTTGCGCGAAATGTCCTGGATCTGCGCCTTGTTCTTGTTGAACGAGGAATCCAGCGAGTTCTCGTTGGCCACGGCCAGCTGATAGTTGCGCTCGATACCGGCGACGACCTGGTCGACCTGGGCCTGCAGGCTGGCTTTCGCCGCGCTGAGGTCGGAACGGGCGGCGATCATCGACGGGTGGTTTTCCCCGTAACGACGCGACAACTCCTCGACCTTGGCGCGGGCGCGGGCCTCTTCCGCCTTGAACTGCTGGATCAGCGGGTTGCTGAGCACCGCAGGGACGCTGGTCAGGCGATCGAGCCCGGCCTTGCGCATGGTTTCGACCTGGCGGTACTGGCTCTCGGCTTCGGCGCGCGCCCGGCGCGCATCGATCATGCGGTCGCCAGTGACCGACAGGGTGTTGGCGCTGATGGTGGACACGCCACCGACGTCCACCAGGCCTTCCGCTTCGCGATAGGCCTGCAGCTTGTCCTCGGCGCTTTGCAGGGTGGCGCGCAGCTCGGTCAACCGGGTGTTCATCCAGTTGGTCGAAGCCAGCGACATTTCCATCTGCGACTCGAGCTGCTTCTCGATGTAGCTCTGCGCCAGGGCGTTGGCGACCATCGCGGCGGTCAGCCGGTCAGGCATTTCCACGGCGACGTTGACCAGCTGGCTCTTGCCCTCGGCCCAGACTTCGGTCCGATGCATCAGGTTCTGGGTCACGGCATCGAAGATTTCCGCATCGGTCATCGGCTTGTCTTCGTCATCCCCACTGGGGACCGCACCGGGAATCAGGCTGTCGATGCTGAAGCGCTTGACCAGGCCGGCGATGTTGATCAGCGGCTGCGGCTGCTGGCGCGGATCGAAATCCGGGTGCTCGGTGAGGCGCAGGTCGCGAACGACCTTCTCCGCCACGCCGCGGCTCTGGATCAGGCTCAGCTGGGTCTGCAGGAACTCGCTGATGCCCGAGCTCTGGTCGGTGATCGGCTGGAAGGTCAACGGCTGGTTGCCCTTGGGTTCGATCATTACCGTGGCCGAGGCCTTGTAGAGCGGCTTGATGCTCATCATGAGCAGCGAGGTCAGCAGCGTGACCACCAGCACCAGGGTGAGGATCCCCCACTTGCGCGACCAGATGGCGCGCCAGATGCGTCGCAGGTCGATGAAGTCGTTGTCATCTTCCAGGGAGGCATGCGGCAAGGCCCGGTCCTTCTGGCTAATACTTTCCAAGATCATCAGAAGAATCCCTGCTCAATATTGATGGTGTCGCCCGGGTTCACCAGGGTGTCCAGCGTCGCTTTTTCAGGTTTGCGGGTGCTGTCGGCGCCGCGAATGATGGTCATGCGCTTGGTCGATGCGCGTTCGCTGAGGCCACCGGCCAGGGCGATCGCACGGTCGAGGGTCAGGCCGGGCTGATAGGGATAGCCTCCAGGCAACTTCACTTCGCCGCTGATGTAGAACTCGCGGTAATTGATCACGCTGACGGAAACGCGGGGGTCGACCAGGTAGCCGTCCTTGAGTTTCAGCGTCAGCAGCTTCTCGATCTCGCCGGTGGTCTTGCCCTTGGCCTGGACCTCGCCGACGAAGGGGTAGGAGAAGGTGCCCGCGTCGTTCAGGCGGATTTCGGCGAAGCTCAGATCGGGCTCGCCGAACACGTTGACCTTGATCACGTCGCCGGAGCTGAGGCGATAACCCGCATCGGCGGCGCTGGCGACGGCGCCATAGCCGAACAACAGGATCAGGCTGAAGAACTTGAGTAGAGTGCGAATGGACATGCGCGCGATTTCCTTGGCGAACTGACTGTTTCCGGCGTTGAGTGCCACCCGTGCTTCAGAGGCTGACATCGAAACTCACCATGTAGATGTTGCGGACGTAGCCCTCGGTATCGAGGCTGGAATCGTTTTTCAGGTGACGGTAGCCGAGCCCGATGTCCAGCCAGCGCAGCATGGCGTAGGTCACGCCGACGCCGTAGGAGCTGCGCTTGTCGGTACGGTCGACCGCCTCATACTCGCGATCGGAGTAGCGGTAGTTGAGGTCGGTGGCGATACGCGAGGTCCACTCGTGCTTCCAGCCCAGCGTGGTGGTGGTGTCGTGCACGGTGGTGGCGCCATCGTCGCCTTCGTCGAACGCGCGACGGGTGTCCAGGCTGAAGGTCGAATAGGTGCGCGGCTTGTAGGCGACACCCACTTCCCACATCGGGCTGGTGTAATCCTTGACGTCGCTCGAGTCGAAGTTCTTGCGTTCGGCACCGAAGCGGATCGCGCCGGAGGTCTTCTTGGTGGCTTCCCAGGTCGCGCCGACCAGGGCTGCCGTGTCGGTGCTGTCGCGCGGGCTGTTCTGCTGCAGGTAATCGAAGGTCGCGTGGCGCAGTTCGCCGAGCACACGGGTGCGTGCACCGAGGCGGTGGTACCAAGTGCCGACCAGGGCGGTGGAGTCGTATTCCTGGTCCTCGTTGAGATTGCCGCTGTTCTGATAGCGACGCTCCAGGTAATTCGCTCCGAAGTCCAGCTGGTTGCGCGCGGTCTGCGCGCCATAGGTGTAACCGACACCTACGTTCTTCAGCGTGTACTTGTCGTTTTCATCGATCTCGGCGGTGTCCGAGGTCTCTTCGACCTTGTGATAGCCGACATCCCAGCGCAGGCGATTGCGCGCGGTGAATTCCAGAACGCTCTTGAGCGTCAGGTGGTGATCGGTATGGCTGACCTGGGAATCCGAGTGGTAATTCTTGTCGTCCAGCTCGTATTTGAGCTGGTAGCCGCTTTTGCCGGTTTCCGCGCTCAGAAGGAAGGTCGGATTGATGTTGGTAATCCAGGAGGATTCCTCATCGGTCTTGCGTCCGCGAATGTTGTCGTCGTAGCTCTCGCTGACGAACAGGGTCGGCGTGAAGTCGAAGCCCGCCAGATCGATGCTCTGAGGCTCGGTGGCAGCGGCGTTGAACGACATGGAACCGGCGAACGTGGCAGCCATTACCTTGGGTATTTTCATAGTTGCTCGAATCCATTCTCACGAAGGAATAAGGACGATTGGAATACAGATGGACCGCGGTCCCGGGTCTTGGCCCGGGTACCGCGGCCATCACTCAACTTGCGCTAGCTACCGGGCCACCCGGGGCGCAGCCACCGGGTGTAGTGCCAGGATGGCCGTTCCAGTTGCCGTGCGAGGGCAACGAGGGCGCGTTTTTCAACTTGTCGTAAGCAGCCGCGAGGGTCAGACGCGCGAGCGCGTTGAGGTCCGCGAGGCTTTTCAGCGCAAGATGACTATCGACGGGGCTTGCCCACGGGCTGCTGTAGCTCTTGCTGATGATCAACTTGGAACCGAGATCGATCCGGCCCAGATTGATGCCACCGAAGTTGGTGGCAGAAGCATTGAACGACAGCGACGCGACGGAGGCGAAAGCCACGACCTTTAGCGTTTTCATCATGATTGGAGATTCCATTCACACGTTTTTATAAGAAGCACGCTGGCAAAACTGACCGGCTCCGTGCACCGAGCTCGGTCCCCGCGCCTCGACCGACTCTCAGCTTGCACTTGCTGCCGGGCCGGAGCTTCCCCCGACCCTTCCGCCTCCACCCGAACCAGGCGATGGAACCGAATTCGACGTATCCCGGCCGGTTGAGTTCCCCGGCGTAAACAAATTGCCACTATCCGCCGCCGGCCCCCCAGCGGCCGTGGGCAATTGCTCGGTGACATAGGCGACGATCAGCTCCGCATCCTCCGGCGAAGCATCGATTGCCGCGGCGATGATCGCGTCCACATTGGCCGGGCAGGCCTCGATCAGAGCGGCGATCGCCTGCAGCTGAACCTGGTCGCCTACGCGGGTCATTTGCCCGATCTGCTGCGCGCTGAGCGCGGTGCAATCGATATCAGCCGCCGTATCGCGCTCATCCGCGGCGAAGGCGCTCGCCGCGGCAACACTCAAAGCCAGAACCCATACGGTCACTGCATGGCGCATAGAAAACGTCCTTATCGTTGATACTGGCACTTGGCCCATCGCCAAACGACCGGGAAAGGCAGGGCCGACCAAGCGCATGGCAATAAAAAAATTTCGTTACGTGGTTTCTTGGAATTAGAGGTGACGCGAGATTGCCCTTCACTGGAACGTCCCCTGGTGGAAACGCAGCATTACAGTGCAGGGCCGCCCTTGGGGGGCGAAGAAGACAACAGCTGGAGCCAGGTGGCCGACGGGACCGTCAGGCACGCTACCGCCCCAAGGTTCGTCGTTTCCTTGAGAACGAGGCGGCGGCTCTAGCACTTTCTGGGTGGGACAAGTCGACAGCCCTTATCCCTGATCAATGCCTCGATACTACAGGAGATCGATGACAGTGACGTTAATCAGGCAATATGTATGCCCATAGTCAAAATATCGTCACACCGACAGGTGCGAAAGCTTCATTCTTACTTGCTGCTCGCGATGCAGGATGTTGAGCAGAAGAACCACCCGCTCATCTCCATCCATCGCCAGGAAAATCGCGTCCATATCCGCCAGCGGACCGGTCTTGATATGAACTTTGTCCCCAGGACTAAACACCACCTGCCCCGCATCCGCCGCACAGCGTGCCCTGAGTTGCTCGACGATCGCGTCATCGACCTGGCACGGATGCCCGCAAAACCCGATCACCCGGCTCACCCCACGCGTGGAGCGCAGCGCCGTCCAGTTGCCGTCGGCGGCGATCCGCGCGAACAGGTAACCCGGAAACAGCGGCTGCTCGGTACGGCAGAGCTTGTTCGCCTTGATGCTTTCAACCGATAGGGTGGGCCCGAAGCATTCGAAACCCTGACGACTCAGATGCTCGAGCGCCCGCCCGTCCTGCCGTGGCTTGCACTGAATCAGGTACCAGGCGATATCCGGCATCGCAATGCACTTATCCATAAGCTTCATCCAGTAAGGTCAGCTCTCGAAGCTCTATCGGATCGCCAGGCGCTCCGCTTCCGCGCAGGAAGACAGGGGCAAAAGCAGGTTCAAGTCCTGCCACCACTTGACCCCGATTTCTTCGAGAAAGTTCGCAGTGTTCGATATATCAAACATAAAATTGATCGACGGTTGAATCCTGTCGCATTTATGCCTTCGCTTCCTCAACGTCGTTGCTCTTTTCAGCGATTGTCCCTAGCATTCGTTTGAGATTTCAAACGCACCACCTTATTCTCTGGCGCCATCGCCGAACGCTGTCTGTTCCTTGAATTCGAAAGGGAAGGAAGCTCATCGTGTTCGCGCGCCGCGCGCACGAATCGCCGCCCCCGAACGGAGCGTTACCACCCATGCCGGATCAGCGCTTCCGATCCGGCCCGCAGGAGACCGCCATGCAACTCAAAGACTCCACGCTGTTCCGTCAGCAAGCCTACATCGACGGAACCTGGCTGGACGCGGACAACGGCCAGACCATCTCGGTGAACAACCCGGCCACCAACGAAGTCATCGGCAGCGTACCCAAGATGGGCAAGGCGGAGACCCGTCGCGCCATCGAGGCCGCTGAACGCGCGCTGCCGGCCTGGCGTGCGCTGACCGCCAAGGAGCGCTCGGTCAAGCTGCGCCGCTGGTTCGAGCTGATGATGGAAAACCAGGACGACCTGGGCCGCCTGATGACGCTGGAACAAGGCAAGCCGCTGGCCGAAGCCAAGGGCGAGATCGCCTATGCCGCCTCGTTCATCGAGTGGTTCGCCGAAGAAGCCAAGCGCATCTATGGCGACACCATTCCCGGCCATCAGCCGGACAAGCGCATCATCGTCATCAAGCAGCCGATCGGTGTCACCGCCGCGATCACGCCGTGGAACTTCCCCACCGCGATGATCACCCGCAAGGCCGGCCCGGCGCTGGCCGCCGGTTGCACCATGGTGATCAAGCCCGCCTCGCAGACGCCCTACTCCGCCCTCGCGCTGATGGAGCTGGCGGAGCGCGCCGGCATCCCGAAAGGCGTGCTCAGTGTGGTCACCGGCAGCGCCGGCGACATCGGCGGCGAGCTGACCAGCAACCCGGTGGTGCGCAAGCTGTCGTTCACCGGCTCCACCGAGATCGGTCGCCAGCTGATGGCGGAATGCGCCAAGGACATCAAGAAGGTCTCCCTGGAACTGGGCGGCAACGCGCCCTTCATCGTCTTCGACGATGCGGACCTGGACGCCGCCGTCGAGGGCGCGCTGATTTCCAAGTACCGCAACAACGGCCAGACCTGCGTCTGCGCCAACCGCCTGTACATCCAGGACGGCGTCTACGATGCCTTCGTCGAGAAACTGAAAGTCGCGGTGGCCAAGCTCAAGGTCGGCAACGGCATGGACGACGGCGTGACCACCGGCCCGCTGATCGACGACAAGGCCGTGGCCAAGGTCAAGGAACACATCGAGGACGCGCTGAGCAAGGGCGCCCAGGTGGTCAGCGGCGGCAAGGCGCACAGCCTCGGCGGCACCTTCTTCGAGCCGACCATCCTGGTCAACGTGCCGAAGGATGCCAAGGTGTCCAAGGAAGAGACCTTCGGCCCGCTGGCGCCGCTATTCCGCTTCAAGGACGAAGCAGAAGTGATCGCCATGGCCAACGACACCGAGTTCGGCCTGGCGTCCTACTTCTACGCCCGCGACCTGTCCCGCGTGTTCCGCGTGGCCGAGGCACTGGAGTACGGCATGGTCGGCATCAATACCGGGCTGATCTCCACCGAAGTCGCGCCGTTCGGCGGTGTGAAAGCCTCCGGCCTGGGCCGCGAAGGCTCCAAGTACGGCATCGAAGACTATCTGGAACTGAAATACCTCTGCCTCGGCGGCGTATAAGCCGCGAGGTGGCGCGCCCGGCGGGTGTCGGGCGCGCCGCGAATACCCCCAAGGCGCCCGGAAGCGCTGTGGCAGTCGATCATCGTATGCTGCCGCCAGCGACTCCGGGCGCGTTTCATCCTTGACCCGGTCCGCACGATGAGCGGCCAAGAGGAGATCATGAGCAAGACCAACGAATCACTGATGCAGCGCCGCCAGTCCGCCGTTCCCCGCGGTGTCGGCCAGATCCACCCGATCTTCGCCGAGAAGGCCGAGAACGCCACGGTCACCGACGTCGAAGGCCGCGAGTTCATCGACTTCGCCGGCGGCATCGCCGTGCTCAACACCGGCCACCTGCATCCCAAGGTCGTCGCCGCGGTGCAGGAGCAGCTCACCAAGCTGTCCCACACCTGCTTCCAGGTGCTGGCCTACGAGCCCTACGTCGAGCTCTGCGAAGAGATCAACAAGCGCGTACCGGGCGACTTCGCGAAGAAGACCCTGCTGGTCACCAGCGGCTCGGAGGCGGTGGAGAACGCCGTCAAGATCGCCCGCGCCGCCACCGGCCGCGCCGGCGTGATCGCCTTCACCGGCGCCTACCACGGCCGCACCATGATGACCCTCGGCCTGACCGGCAAGGTCGTGCCCTACTCGGCCGGCATGGGCCTGATGCCCGGCGGCATCTTCCGCGCCCTGGCGCCCTGCCCTCTGCACGGCGTGAGCGAGGACGACTCGATCGCCAGCATCGAGCGCATCTTCAAGAACGACGCCCAGCCGCAGGACATCGCCGCGATCATCATCGAACCGGTGCAGGGCGAGGGTGGCTTCTACGTCAACTCGCCGGCGTTCATGAAGCGCCTGCGCGCGCTCTGCGACCAACACGGCATCCTGCTGATCGCCGACGAAGTGCAGACCGGCGCCGGGCGTACCGGCACCTTCTTCGCCACCGAGCAACTGGGCGTGGTGCCGGACCTGACCACCTTCGCCAAATCGGTCGGCGGCGGCTTCCCCATCTCCGGCGTCTGCGGCAAGGCCGAGATCATGGACGTGATCGCCCCCGGCGGCCTCGGCGGCACCTATGCCGGCAGCCCGATCGCCTGCGCCGCGGCGCTCGCCGTGCTCAAGGTGTTCGACGAAGAGAAGCTGCTGGATCGCTCCAACGCCGTCGGCGAACGCGTCAAGGCCGCGCTGCGCGAGGTCCAGGCCAAGCACAAGGTGATCGGTGACGTTCGCGGTCTCGGTTCGATGGTCGCCATCGAGCTGTTCGAGGGCGGCGACGTGCACAAGCCGGCCGCCGAACTGGTCGGCAAGATCGTCGCCCGCGCACGCGATAAAGGCCTGATCCTGCTGTCCTGCGGCACCTACTACAACGTCATCCGCTTCCTCATGCCGGTCACCATTCCCGATGCCCAGCTGGACCGTGGCCTGGAGATCGTCGCCGAGTGTTTCGACGAACTCGCCTGAGTCTGAGTCGCGCTGTAGAAAAGACCCGCTTCGGCGGGTCTTTTTTTGCCGTAAAATCCCCGCGCTCGGTGCCGCGATAGGCACCTCTCGCCACCAGCACACGTCCGCAAGGAAGCCTCCGGTAGCGGCAGACGCCGCCAGATCGACCGATCGCGTCGGCGCACCGGAACCGTTCGACCACAGGAATACCGATGTCCGACAAGCGCCCACCGCCGACCGTCCTGATCGCCGAAGACGATCGCTGGACCGCCGATCTGCTCGTGCAACTGGTCCGCAGCGCGCGCTGCGACGCGAATATCCAGCGCTTCGAGGACGGCCAGCAGGTGCTCGAGCTGTGCCAGCGCCGGCCGCCGAGCCTGGTGATCGCCAGTTCGCAATTGCGCGGGCTGGATGGCCTGGAACTGCTGCGTCAGCTGCGCCGCGACCGCTCCAGGCCGCTGCTGCCGTTCTTCCTCATCGGCGCGAACGCCGACACCGCCAGCGTGCGCGCGGCGCTGCCACTGCACCCCACGGCCTACCTGACCAAACCCTTCGAGGCCGAGAAGCTGCTGCGACGGCTGCAGCAGGTGCTGGTCGCGCCGGGCGAAGAGGTCGTCTACACGCCTCCCGCCGCGCCACCGGGCATGACCCTGGACGCCTTTCTCGCCGACCAGCGCGAAAACGCCGAGGGCGCGCCACTGCTCGACGGCGTGCGTGAGGCGCTGCAGCGCCTGAACAGTCGCGACTGTGCCCTGGGCGAACTGGAAGCGCTGTTCGGCAAGGACCCGCACCTCACCGCCCAGCTCATCGCCGTCGCCAATTCGGCCCAGCGTGCCCGGGGCGGCAACTGCCAGACCCTCGGCCAGGCGCTGCCCAGGGTCGGCGTGGTGCATGCGCTGAACCTCGCCCTCGGCGTCGCCCTGCAACGCAGCGCCAACCTGGCGGACGAGACGCTCGCCGGGCTGGCCCGGCATTTCTGGGAGTATTCGCAGCGCACGGCCGACTACGCGCACTGGCTGGCCGAGCGACTCAAAGTCGACGCCGAGCTGTGCTACACCGCCGGCCTGCTGCATCGCCTGGGCGACCTCGCCGTGCTGCGCTCGCTGCAGGACTGGCGCAACGCCGCGGGCGCGCTGGACGAGTTGAGCATCGACAGCAGCCTGCAGCGCCACAGTGCCGGCTTCGGCGGCGCCATGCGCACCCGCTGGCGCCTGCCGCTGGACCTGCGCCAGCTGATCGGCGCCGCTTACCAGCTCGGCAGCGGGGTTTACTCGCGCGAGGCGCTGATCATGAACCTGGCCGCCCAGCTCGCCGCGCAGACGCCGGAAGACCCGCCGCAGGCGCTGGCGGAAACCAAGGCCGCGCGCATGCTCGGCCTGGACAAGGCCACCCTCGCCCGCCTGCCGGTGGCGCAGGCATCCTGAGCCAACACCCGGCTCAGGCCAGCGCCTCGCGAACGAAGTCGAGGCGATCCTGGCCGAAGAACATCGCGTCGCCGACGAACATCGTCGGCGCGCCGTAGACGCCACGCCGCACCGCCGCCTCGGTGTTCGCCTTCAGCGCATCCTTCACCTCCTGATCGCCGACCAGCGCCAGCATCGCCTGCGGATTGAAGCCGGCCTCCACCAAGGTCTTGCCCAGCACCGCCGGATCGCCGAGCTCGCGCGCGTCCACCCACAGCGCGCGGAAGATCGCCTGCAGATAGGCCTCGAAACGCTCCGGCTCGCGGAGCTGCACGCCGACGACGCTGCGCATCAGGGTCAGCGTGTTGATCGGGAAGCCGGCAGGAAAGGCCAGCGGCACGCCGTAGCGGTCGGCGAAGCGCTGCAGGTCGATATAGGAATGCCGGGCCTTGGCCGGCACCGCGGCCGGCGAGGCGTTGCCGGTGGCCTGGAACACGCCGCCCAGCAGCATCGGCACATAGACCAGCTCGGCGCCGGCCTCCGCGCACAGCTTCGGCAGCTGGGTGTACGCCAGGTAGCTGGCGGGGCTGCCGACGTCGAACAGGAATTCCACGGTCTTGCTCATCGATTCGCTCTCTTGTTGTTTGGCTTTTTTCCGGGGCATCGCTTACCAGCGCTCGCTCCACGGTCGCAGGTCGAGCTCGAAGGTCCAGGCATCGCGCGGCTGGCTGTGCAGGAACCAGTAGTTTTCGGCGATGTGCTCGGGGTCGAGGATGCCATCCTGGTCTTTCGTCGCGTACTTCTCCGGGAAGTTCTCGCGGATGAAATCCGTATCGATGGCGCCGTCCACCACCACGTGGGCGACATGCAAGTTCCGTGGCCCCAGTTCGCGCGCCATGCTCTGCGCCAACGCGCGGATGCCGTGCTTGGCCCCGGCGAAGGCGGCGAATCCGGCGGCCCCGCGCAGCCCGGCGGTGGCACCGGTGAAGAGGATGGTCCCGCGCTCGCGGCCGACCATCCGCAGCGCCGCTTCGCGGGCGCAGAGGAAGCCGGAGAAGCAAGCCATTTCCCAGATCTTGAAGTACTTGCGCGCGGTTTCCTCGAGGATGCTGCACGGCACGTTGGCGCCGATGTTGAACACCAGCACCTCGACCGGGCCGATGTCCCGCTCGATCTCCTCGAACAGCGCCTGTACCGCCTCCTCGCGTCGGGCGTCCGAGGCGAAACCGTGCGCCTCGCCGCCCTCGGCGCGGATCGAATCCACCAGCGGCTGCAGCTTGTCCGCACTGCGCCGGGTGACGCAGGCGACGTATCCCTCGCGGGCGAAGCGCCGGGCGATGGCGCCGCCGGTGGCATCCCCGGCACCGATGATCAGGGCAACCTTCTTGTTGTTATGCATGGATGGCCTCTTTACTGAATGATCGTTTACTAAACGGACGTTATGCTACGATCCGCCGCATCGTCAAGTTGCCTGCGACACAGGAGGCCCCGTGCGCTACGCCGCCGATCACAAGGATCAGACCCGCGAGAAACTGCTCGAAAGCAGCGGCGCCATCGCCAAGCATGGCGGCTTCTCGGCCTCCGGCGTGGCTGGGCTGATGAAGGCCATCGGCCTCACCGGCGGCGCCTTCTACAGCCACTTTTCCTCCAAGGACGAGCTGTTCGCCGCCATCGTCCGCCGCGAACTGAGCCACAGCCTGAAATTGCTCGGGGGCACCCAGGCCGGCGGGGCCGAAGCCAACCGCGCCAAGTTGCGGCGCTGCCTGGCGCGCTACCTGAGCATGGCCCATGTCCGGCGACCCGACAGTGGCTGCGCGATCCCCAGCCTGGGCGCGGAAATCGCCCGCGCCGAACCCGCCGTACGCGAAGAAGCCGAGCGCTGGCTGCTCCAGCTGCAAGAGGCCTGGAGCGAGGTGCTCGGCGACCCACAACTGGCCTGGGCGCTGATCGCCCAGTGCGTCGGCGCCCTGGTGCTGGCGCGCATGATGGCGAGCGCGCAGTGCCAGGAAGACGTGCTGGCCGCGAGCCGCGGGCTCGTGGAGAAGACGCTGGGCTGAGGCGGACACCTGTACCTTTCATGTCCACCCGCAGTCGGTGTGGGATTCGCGGGTGGATGTGGAAGGCGACATCCACCCTACGCCGGGCGGAAATCCGCGCCGATCTGCAACGCCTCCAGCCGGGCGCGCAGCAATTCGGGAAAGCGCTTGAACCAGACCTGGTTCAGCGGTGAGGGATGCGGCAACGGGTGCAGACGCAGGCGCCGCGCGACACCCGCTTCGGACAGCTCGACCTCGATGTGCGCCGTGAAGCGGTCTTCGCGCTGCCAGAACGCTTCCAGCGCCTGGCGCACCTCGCGCGGCTGGTCGATGGCGAACCAGAGGAATGCCTCGCGGCCGAGGGTCACCACGTCGCGCCCCTGCCAGCCTTTCAGCAACAGCTCGCGCATCAGTGGATGGAAGCGCCTCTTCACCGCCATCGACCAGGCCTTGTTACCCAGCGGCTTGTACGGCACGGTGTTGATCCAGAAGAACGGCCGGCCCACCCCGCGCAGCGCCTCGAAGTCGCTCGTCGACTCGCCGTGCAGCTGCCGGTAGAGCACCTTGCGCACGATCTGCCCGCCGCTGCCGATGAAGGGCTCGCCGTGGCGCACCTCCTCGCGGCCAGGATCGCGGCCGAAGAATGCCAGAGGCGCGTGCGGGTCGCCGAGGCCGATGATCGGCTCCAGCGGGTCCTTGCCTAAGTGCGAATACACGGCGAGGTCGATGCCGTCGGTCTGCTTCGCCTGCGCGCGAAACGCGCGGCGCAGCGCGGCGCTGATCGCCACCCTAGAGGTCCGCGTCCTCGACCGGGCGCACTCGGGTGGCGTCCAGCGCATAGGCGGCGTCGGCCATGTCGTTGCTGACCTTCTCCACCTTCAGCGGCCCCTCGACCCACAGCGGCGCGTAGATGTCGGACAGCAAGATGCCCTTGGGATAGCGCACCAGCACGATCTGGTTCGGTGGTGGCGGCGGTACGTGGATGCAGGCGCCGGGATACGGCACGAGGAAGAACAGGGTGCTGCGCCCCTTGGCGTCCGACTCCAGCGGAACCGGATAACCGCCCAGGCGCAGCGCCTTGCCGTCGAGCTTGGCCACCGTCTTCGCCGAATACATCACCGCCGGCAATCCCTTCTCCTGCTTGATGCCGCCCTTGGCGCTGAAGCCCTTGCCTTCGGGGGTGTCATGGCTGATCTCGGGCATCTGCTCGAGCGCCTTGCGGTCCGACGGCGGCATCAGTTCCAGCCAGTCGGTTTCGGGCAGCTCGGCATGAACCAGGGGAGACAGCAGGCACAGCAGCAACAGAGAGAGTCGGCGCATGGATTCGGTCGAAGAGAAGGGTGGGCCGCAAGCGGCCCGATCGGTCAGCGTTTGCGGCTGACCAGGCCGTAGATCACCAGCAGGATGATCGCACCGACGACCGCGCCGATAAAGCCCGCCGCTTCGCCGGCCTGGTAGATGCCCACGGCCTGGCCGCCGTATGTGGCCAGCAGCGCACCGCCGATGCCCAGCAGGATGGTCATGATCCATCCCATGCTGTCATCGCCAGGCTTGAGGAAGCGTGCGATCAGGCCGACGATCAGGCCGATGAAGATGGTTCCGATGATGCCCATGCGAATCTCCTGAATATGAAAGAGACGCGGCAAAGCGCCGCGTTGTGCATGGGACCGGAGAGGACAAACGCAAGTTCGCGAAAAACTGCGCAAGGCCCGCGGGAGAGCCGCGCGGCGCCTTCCCAGGCGCCGGGCGCGCGGGTTAGGCCCTGGCGATCAGCGCTTCGACGGCGGCGATGCGCTGTTTCAGCGTCGCGGCATCGGCGCTGCGCAGGGTGGCGTGGCCGACCTTGCGTCCGGCCTTGAAGGCCTTGCCGTAGTGGTGCAGGTGGCAGTCGGCGAGCGCCACAACCTGCTCGGTGGGCGGCACTTCGCCGATGAAGTTAAGCATCGCGCTCGCGCCGAGGGCGGCGGTGGAGCCCAGCGGCAGGCCGGCGACCGCGCGCAGGTGGTTCTCGAACTGGCTGCACTCGGCACCTTCGATGGTCCAGTGCCCGGAGTTGTGCACGCGCGGGGCGATCTCGTTGGCCTTCAGCCCGCCGTCCACTTCGAAGAACTCGAAGGCCAGCACGCCGACGTAGTCGAGTTTGTTCAGCACGCGGCCGACGTAATCCTCGGCGAGCGCCTGCAGCGGATGCGCGGTGCTGGCCACCGAGAGGCGCAGGATGCCGTTGTCGTGGGTGTTGTGCACCAGCGGGTAGAAACGCGTTTCGCCGTCACGCGCACGCACGGCGATCAGCGAGACTTCGCCGGTGAAGGGCACGAACCCCTCGAGGATGCACGGCACGCTGCCCAGCTCGGCGAAGGCGCCGGCGACATCGGCCGGCGTACGCAGGACCTTCTGGCCCTTGCCGTCGTAACCCAGGGTGCGGGTCTTCATCACCGCCGGCAGGCCGATGGCGGCCACTGCGGCGTCGAGGTCGGCCTGCGAGTGCAGGTCGGCGAATTCCGGCGTGGGGATGCCGAGGTCACGGAACATCGACTTCTCGAACCAGCGGTCGCGGGCGATGCGCAGCGATTCGGCGTTCGGGTAGACGGGCACGAACTGCGAGAGGAAGGCCACGGTTTCCGCCGGCACGCTCTCGAACTCGAAGGTCACCAGATCGACTTCGTCGGCCAGTTGGCGCAGGTGCTCCTGATCGCCGTAGTCGGCGCGGATGTGCTCGCCGAGGGCCGCGGCGCAGGCGTCCGGCGCCGGGTCGAGGAAGGCGAAGTTCATCCCCAGCGGAGTGCCCGCCAGGGCCAGCATGCGGCCCAGCTGGCCGCCACCGATCACGCCGATCTTCATCACTGAGCCCTCGGGTCCGGGTTGTCCAGTACGGTCTGGGTCTGCTCGTCGCGGAACTGCTTGAGGGCGACGTGGAACTGCGGGTGCGTGTGGCCGAGGATGCTCGCCGCCAGCAGCGCCGCGTTCACCGCGCCGGCCTTGCCAATGGCCAGGGTGGCGACCGGAATGCCCGCCGGCATCTGCACGATGGACAGCAGCGAATCGACCCCGGAAAGCATCGACGACTGCACCGGCACGCCGAGCACCGGCAGGTGGGTCTTGGCCGCGCACATGCCCGGCAGGTGCGCGGCGCCGCCGGCACCGGCGATGATCACCTGGATGCCGCGTTCCTCGGCCTGTTCGGCGTACTGGAACAGCAGGTCCGGCGTGCGGTGCGCGGACACCACCTTCACCTCGAACGGGATGCCGAGTTTTTCCAGCATCTCGGCGGTGTGACTGAGGGTGGACCAGTCGGACTTGGAGCCCATGATCACGCCTACCAGTGCGCTCATCGTCGTGCCTCTTGCGTCGGGCGCCCGCAGGCGCAGAAACCAACAAGCCACGCTGGAGACCAGGCGTGGCTTGTGTGCGAAGCGACCGTGCCGGGCCGCGAAGGCCGCGCAGTATAACCCAAGGCGCAAGCGGCGACAGCCCGCCGTTCGGCTCCCGCGAAGCCTGCTGCGCGTCGGCCCTGCTGCGTCAAAAACAGGCGGGATCGCCCGCTGGCGGCTAACGCGCTTCAGCGCGGCCCGGAGGGCGAGTGAAACGAGTACTGCTCATTTACAGCTCGTAAAGTCGCCCACGACTGCGACCGGTCCTCGCCTGTTTGCGGGGGCGCTAGCCCTTGCATGGCTCCAGCTCGCGAGACCTCGTACAGCCTTTGTCAGAAGCTGACGGTGGTCGACACCAGGAACTGCCGCGGCTCACCCACCGAAACGTAGTTGCGGCTGGCGCTGGAGGCGTAGTACTTGCGGTCGAAGAGGTTCTTCACGTTGAACTGGAAGCCGACGTCGTGGCCGCCCAGGCGCGTGTCGTAGCTGGCGAAGGCATCGGCCACCGTGTAGGCCGGCAGATCGAAGCTGTTGCTGGCGTCGCCGGCACGCTCGCCGACGTGCCGCGCGCCGGCGCCCAGGCGCAGGTTGTCGCCGCCGAACAGCGAACCGACCTGGTACACCGCCGACAACGACGCGGTGTTCCTGGCCACGTTCTGCAGGCGGTTGCCCTGGTAGATCGGGTCCTCGGTGACCTCGGCGTCCAGCCAGGCGTAGCTGCCGATCAGGCTCCAGCGCTCGCTGAGCTGGCCACTGACGTCCAGTTCCAGGCCGTAGGAGCGGACCTTGCCCGCTGCGCGGCTGACAGTGGCGCCGCCCACCTCTTCGGTCACCAGCACGTTGCGCTTGTGGATATCGAACAGCGCCAGGTTGGCGGTGACCCGGTCCGGGATGTCCAGCTTGGCGCCGAGCTCCCAGGACTTGCCTTCCTCCGGCGCGATGGACGAATCAATCGCCGCGATACCGTCCTGCGGCGCGATGCTGGAGTTGGGCTTGAACGACTCGCTGTAGCTGGCGTACAGCGAGAAGGTATCGTCGAAGCGGTAGACCACGCCGGCGCGTGGCACCCAGACCTGGCCGTTGATGTTGGTGTTGACGTCGAACGGCCGCCCGCGCCCGGCGTACTGGTCGTAGATCAGGTAGCGGCCGCCGGCGACCAGAATCCAGTGCTCGTCCAGGTGCAGCGAATCCTGCAGGTACAGCGAGTCGGTGCGCAGCTTGTCGGTCTGGTCGCTCGATGCCGCATCGGCGACGTCGGACGGGTTGATCGTGCCGTAGGTCGGATCGTTGTAGTTCAGCGCGCTGTTACCGCCGCGAATCAGGTCGGCGCGGTAGATCTTGCGCTTCTCGCTGTCGATGCCCACCACCAGTTCGTTGCGAAAGCCGGCGATCTGCAGGTCGCCACTCAGGCTGGCGGTGGCGAAACTGTCGCTGCTGACCGCGCCGTGGGTGCCGTCGATACGCCGAGTAACGGTTCCCGTATTGCCGTTCACCGCAGTCACCCGCGCCTGGTTGTCGTCGTAGGTCTCGCGGGTCCAGCCGTAGGCGAAGCTGGCCTTCCAGGTTTCGTCGAGGCGGTGCTCGACGGCCAGCCGGGTCAGGTCCGAACGCCCTTCGGTGACGTTGAAGGCCTCGTCCAGCCGGCGCGTGCGCGGGATGTCCAGCGGCTTGTTGGTCAGCGGGTTGATTGCAGTGCCGCGGTCGAACGGGGTTTCGAATTCACGGTGCTCGTAGCTCAGGTTGACCGTGGTGTCCTCGCCGAACCAGGCCAGCGACGGCGCCACCAGGGTCTCGCGGAAGTTGCCGAAGTTGCGCCAGTAATCCTCGTCCTGATGGTCGACGATCATCCGGTAGGCCAGCCCGCTGTCGCCCAGCGCGCCGGTGCTGTCCAGGCCGCCACCGCCGCCGCTCTTGCCGTGGGCGTAGGTCGAGCCGCGCAGGGTCACGGCGTTGTACTGCTCCAACTGCGGCTTCTTGCTGACCACGTTGACGATCCCACCCGGGTCCTGGATGCCGTAGAGCAGCGACGCCGGGCCCTTCAGCACTTCGACATGGTCGGCTCTGGCGCTGAGGCTGCGCCCGAGGATCGACGGCAGACCGTCGCGCATGATCGAGCCGTCGCGGTTGTCGCCGAAGCCGCGCTTGCTCACAGCGTCCTGGGTGCTGCCGAGGGTGTTGGCCTGGGTGATGCCGCTGATGTTGTTCAGCGCGTCGTCGAGGTTGCGCGGTTTCTGGTCGCGCAGCACCTGGGCCGGAACCACGTTGACGGTCTGCGGCACTTCCAGCAGCGGGGCGCCGCTGCGGGTGATCGAGGGCGTGCCGCTGGGCTGGTAGCTGTAGCGGCTGGCGTCCTCGGCGGTCACCGTCAGGCCATCCAGGTTCATCGCCTGCGTCGCGGCCTGTGGCTCGACGGTGAAGGTGCGTTCGTTGACCTGGCGGGACGCGTAGCCACTGCCCGCCAGCAACCGCTGCAGTGCCTGCGCGGCACTCATCGTCCCCTCGAGCGCCGGCGCGCCGAGCGTAGCCGGCAAGGCGCTGGTGTAGACCACCGCCAGCCCGGTGATGCGGCTGAACTGGTCGAGCGACTGTGCCAGCGGCTGCGCGGCGAGGGAGAACCGGAAGCGCCCTTCGACCTGCTCCGCGGTGGATTGCGCGTGGGCGGGCGCCGGCAGGCCGACGCCGAGGAACAGCAGAGCGGCGGCGAGCGGAGTCAGCGGCGGGAAGGGGCGACGTTTCATCGTGCGTTCTCTGTAGAGGAAGTGGCGTTGATGCGAATTGATCGCATGACCACTACACGAAGCCGCTGCGGGTTTACCTCACCTGGACGCGGAAAATAATCGCCGCCGACGGGAAAAAGTGCCGCCGGCTCAGCGGATGAGGATCAGCCGATCGAACAGCAGCGTGCTCTGGCAACCGAGCACGGCGCACAGCGAAGCCACTGCGGACGGGGCGTCGTCGCCAGCGACGGACACGCTGACGGGGCGCTCGGCGAGGGCCGGGTCGAGGAGCAGGATGCGCCCGCGGTAGTGGCTGCCCAGGGCCTCCAGCACCTCGCCCAGCGGCGCATGCAGGAAACTCAGCCGACCGTCGCGCCAGGCCAGCGCCGCGCGGCTGTCCACCGCCTGCGGCTCGCCGAAGTGCCCGTCGGCCAGGCGCACCCGCTGGTTGGCGCCGAGCACGCGGGTTTCACCGGCGGCGGCGACTTCCACGCGGCCTTCTTCGACGGTAACCGCCGTGCCCGACGCCTGACGACGCACCTCGAAAGCGGTGCCGAGCACCCGCGTGACGCTGTCGCCGGTATCGACCTGGAACGGACGGCCGTCATGCGCGACCTTGAACCAGGCGCCGCCGCGCAGCAGTTCGACCCGCCGCAGCGGCCCGTCGACACGAACCTTCAGCGCGCTGTCGGCATCCAGCAGCACGCGCGAGCCGTCGGCCAGGTTCAGCTCGCGCACTTCACCGGCGGCGCTGACTTCATCGGCGCGAAGGTTCTGCCACGCCTGCACCGGGCGCAGCCAGCCGCCGCCCCAGAGCACCAGCAGCAGGCAGCAGGCGCTGGCCAGCGCGCCGGGCCAGTGGCCGAGCAGCGGTAGCCGGGCTTTGCGCCGAAGGGTCTGCAGATAGCCCTGCAACGCGCCGGCCTCCTCGTCGGCGAGCCACCGCGCCGGCGTTTCGCTGATGCTCCACAGCGCCTCGGCGCGGGCGTAGGCGTCCAGATGCCGGGGGTCCGCCGCCAGCCAGCGGGCGAACGCGCGCGTATCGCGATGCGGCGCGTGGCGGCGGCGCAGCAGCCAGCGCCAGGCTTCACGCTCGTGGCGGGCGGTCGGTGAATCGGACGCGGGCGCTGTCATGCTGGGCTTCCTGGCGCTGAGCTTTCCCTGGCTGGAGCCGGCGGATTCGCCAGGCTCGCCTTGCAGGCCTCGAGGGCGCGCATCATATGTTTTTCCACCGCGCTTTGGGACACGCCGACGGCCCGGGCGATCTCGCCATAGGTGCAGCCGTGGATTCGGTTGAGCAGGAAGATGTGCCGGGTGCGCTCCGGCAGGCCGCGCAGCGCCGCGTCAACATTGCGCAGGTCGTCACTGGCCAGCAGCCCGGCCTCCAGCGCGTCCGGGCGTTGTCCGTCGGGCATCGGGAACGCGTTGAGCGTGCGACTGCGCGAACCTTCCAGGCGCAGGTGATCGATGGCCAGGTTGCGCGCGCAGCGCAACAGGTAGGTGCCCATTTCCTCGACCTGCAGCACCGGCCGGCGCCAGAAGCGCAGGAACAGGTCCTGGACCAGATCGGCGGCGGTGGCGCGGCAACCGACCTGGCGGCTGACCAGTAACTCCAGGCGCTGCCGGTTGGTGAGGAACACGCGCAGGAAATCCTCTTGGGAATCCAGCGGCGGCGGCTCGGGGGAAGGTCGATCGGGAGTCATTGCACGACGGCGTCACGGCTGTGCGCCGGGGCGGCGCGACGATATGACTCAAATGATAATGCTTATCAGGAAACTCCGATAGCGACCGGCGAGGACCGGTCGCGATTTCGGTTCGCGGCCATCCCGCGCGGATGGCCCCAACGTGAAGGGCGCGCCTGTGCGCGCCCCGCAGGCGGCGTCAGTGCCCGCCCACCACCATCGCGGTGAACGGCGAGACGTACGCCTGCAACGTCACCAGCAGGCCCACCAGCACGGCCAGCACGATGGAGTGGAAGAACACGTAGCGCAGGATTTCACCCTCGTGCCCGTACCAGCGCGTCGCGGTGGAGGCGACCACGATCGATTGCGCATCGACCATCTTGCCCATCACCCCGCCGGAACTGTTGGCCGCCGCCATCAGCACCGGGCTCAGCCCGAGCTGTTCGGCGGTGACCTTCTGCAGGCCGCCGAAGAGCACGTTGGAGGCGGTGTCCGAGCCGGTCAGCGCCACCCCCAGCCAGCCGAGCAGTGTGCCGAACAGCGGATAGAAGATCCCCGTCGCCGCGAACGCCAGGCCCATGGTCGCGTCCAGCCCCGAGTAACGCGTGAGGAAGCCGAGCGCGAGCATCGCGACGATGGTGATCAGCGAGTAGCGCACCACCCAGATCGTCTTCACATAATGCTTCGCCAGGGCGAGCGGCGAATAACCCATCAGCAGGCCGCCGAGGATCGCCGCCAGGAGGATGCCGCTGCCGGTCGCGGTGAACCAGTTGAACTTGTACAGCGCCTCCTCGGTTTTCGCCTGCGGCACCACCGGCGGGACCTTCTCGATCTTCTGGTGGATGGCGTCGAAGGTCAGCACCGGCGAGAAGATCGGGTTGGCCTCGGTCTTCGGCTTGCCGGTGGGGTCGAGCAGCACCGCGCCGGTCTGCGGATCGAGCGCGGGGCGCGTATCGAACATCGACTTGAAGCTCTGGGTGCCCCAGGCGAAGACGAACACGGTGAGGATGATCCATGGCATCCAGGCGCGCAGCACGGCGCGCTGGCCGTCGCCGGAGAAGGCCGCGGCGGCGGCGGGCTTCTCGTCCGGATCGACATCCACCTTGGAATTGTCGACGCGGCCCGACAGCGCCGCCGAGGTGTGCACGGTCTTCGGTTTCCAGACCCGGAGGAAGCCGGTCAGGCAGGCCATCGAGATCAGCGCGGCGATCACGTCCACCAGCATCGGGCCGTGGTAGTTGGAGACGATGAACTGCGGCACGGCGAAGGTGACCCCCGCGATCAGGATCGCCGGCCAGATTTCCATCATCTTGCGCCAGCCGGCGAAGGCCCAGATCAGCCAGAACGGCACGATCACCGAGAAGAACGGCAGTTGCCGGCCGACCATCGCCGACAGCTCCATCTCGTCCAGCCCGGTGACCTTGGCGAGGGTGATGATCGGCGTGCCCAGCGCGCCGAACGCCACCGGCGCGGTGTTGGCGATCAGCGCCAGGCCGGAGGCCGCCAGCGGCGAGAAGCCAAGGCCGATGAGGATCGCCCCGGTCACCGCCACCGGCGTGCCGAAGCCCGCGGCGCCCTCGAAGAAGGCACCGAAGCAGAAGGCGATCAGCAGCAGCTGCAGGCGCCGGTCGTCGGTGATCCGCGCCAGGGAGTCCTGCAGCACCTTGAACGAGCCGTTCTCGGTGGTCAGGCGGTGCAGGAAGATGATGTTGAGGACGATCCAGCCGATCGGCAGCAGGCCGTTGGCCGCGCCGTAGAGCGCCGCCGAACCGGCCATGCCGGCGGGCATGCCGAAGGCGAAGATCGCGATGACCAACGCCGAGCCCAGCGCCATCAAGGCCGCCAGGTGTGCCTTGACGTGGAAGAAGGCCAGCGCCGCGAGCATCACGACCACCGGGACGGCGGCCATCAGCGTCGAGAAAAGCGCATTGCCAAAGGGGTCGTAGAGTTGTTGCCAGATCATGTGCCACCTCGTTTTTATTGTTAGTAGCGAACGGTGCAGAGCGGTCTTCAAGCACGAAAAGCAGCAGGAGTATAGGTCGTTTTTCCACCCTGCCAGGCCGATCGGAAAAAGCCCGGAAAACTCACTCCTGAGCGCTGTTCGCGGCACTTTCGAGCTTGCGCCAGAGCAGGCGCACGGTGGCCTTGCGCAACAGCGCGCAGCGGTACAGGCGAATCTCCAGCGGCACCTGCCAGTGTTCGCCGCCACACACGCGCAGATCGCCGCGCGCCAGCTCCGCCTCCACGCTCAGCCGCGGCACCCAGGCCACGCCCAGGCCCTGCAGCGCCATGCTCTTGAGGCTGTCCGCCATTGCCGTTTCGTAGACCGTGGTCGAGCGCAGCGCACGCTGGCGCAGCAGCAGGTTCACCGAGCGGCCGAGAAAGGCTCCGGCGCTGTAGGCGAGCAGCGGCACGCTCTGCCCGCTGTCGAGATCGAACAGCGGCTGGCCGTCGGCCGCCACCGCGCACACCGGCAGCATCGAGGTGGCGCCCAGGTGCAGCGAGGGGAAGATCTCCGGGTCCATCTGCAGCGCGGCATCCGGGTCGTAGTAGGCGAGTATCAGGTCGCAGGCGCCCTCGCGCAGCGCGTGTACCGCTTCGCCGACGTTGCTCGCCAGCAGGCGGCTGGCGACGTTCAGGCCCTGCTCGCGCAGGCCGGCGATCCAAGCCGGGAAGAAGCCCAGCGCCAGCGAATGCGCCGCGGCGATCTGCAACACCTCGCCCTGCTGTCCCTCGAGGTGGTGCAGATGGCGCGCCACCTCGCCCAATTGCTCGACCACGCTGCGCGCGCTGACCAGGAACAGCTGCCCCGCCTCGGTCAGCTCCACCGGCGTGCGCGCCCGGTTCACCAGGGTCAGCCCGAGCGCTTCCTCGAGGCTGCGGATGCGCCGGCTGAAGGCGGGCTGGGTGACGAAGCGCTTCTGCGCCGCCTGGGAAAAGCTGTGCGTGGCGGCCAGGGCGATGAAATCTTCCAGCCATTTGGTTTCAAGGTTCATTTGCGGTTCTCGGCAGGGCGGCCAAGGGATTATGCCTCTACTGCATCACGCGGCTCAAAACCCCATCATTACTGACCGTCGAAAGAGGCCGAGAAATAGCACCAATCACCGTATCTAGGGAACATTTCGGCCAGACACGTTCCGCCAGCGGAAAAGGTCACTCGAATGTTTATGCCGTTCCGGCATGGGTCAGCGTTTAACAGCATTGGCCGGCGCCTCGCAGACCGCCCTACTCTGCACGCCATCGCGGCATCGTCCGCCTTTCCCAGAGTCAGCTCACCATCATGTCCAGCGTCGCCGCCCCTCGCATCGAAAAAGACCTGCTTGGCACCCTCGAAGTCCCCGCCGAGGCCTACTACGGCATCCAGACCTTGCGCGCGCTCAACAACTTCCGCCTGTCCGGCGTTCCGCTGGCGCACTACCCGAAGCTGGTGGTCGGCCTGGCGATGGTCAAGCAGGCCGCCGCCGACGCCAACCGCGAGCTGGGTTATCTGTCGGCGGACAAGCACGCGGCGATCAGCCAGGCCTGCGCACGACTGATCCGCGGCGAATTCCACGAGCAGTTCGTGGTGGACATGATCCAGGGCGGCGCCGGCACCTCGACCAACATGAACGCCAATGAGGTCATCGCCAACCTGGCGCTGGAAGCGCTCGGCAAGCAGAAAGGCGAGTACCAGCACCTGCACCCGAACAATGACGTGAACATGGCGCAGTCGACCAACGATGCCTACCCGACGGCAATCCGCATCGGCCTGCTGCTTGGCCACGACACCCTGCTGGCCAGCCTGGAAAGCCTGATCCAGGCCTTCGCCGCCAAGGGTGAGGAGTTCGCCCAGGTGCTGAAGATGGGCCGCACGCAGTTGCAGGACGCCGTACCCATGACCCTCGGCCAGGAGTTCCACGCCTTCGCCACCACCCTCGGCGAAGACCTCCAGCACCTGCGCCGCCTGGCCCCCGAGCTGCTCACCGAAGTGAACCTCGGCGGCACCGCCATCGGCACCGGCATCAACGCCGACCCGCGCTACCAGGCGATCGCCATCGCCCGGCTCGCCGAGATCAGCGGCCAACCGCTGAAAGCCGCGGCCGACCTGATCGAGGCCACCTCCGACATGGGCGCATTCGTACTGTTCTCCGGCATGCTCAAGCGCACCGCGGTGAAACTGTCGAAGATCTGCAACGACCTGCGCCTGCTCTCCAGCGGCCCACGCACCGGGATCAACGAAATCAACCTGCCGCCGCGCCAGCCGGGCAGCTCGATCATGCCGGGCAAGGTCAACCCGGTGATTCCCGAGGCGGTGAACATGGTCGCCTTCGAGATCATCGGCAACGACCTGGCGCTGACGATGGCGGCCGAGGGCGGCCAGCTGCAGCTCAACGTGATGGAGCCGCTGATCGCCTACAAGATCTTCGACTCGATCCGCCTGCTGCAGCGCGCCATGGACATGCTCCGCGAGCATTGCGTGGTGGGCATCAGCGCCAACGTCGAGCGCTGCCGCGAACTGGTCGAGCACTCGATCGGCCTGGTCACCGCGCTGAACCCCTACATCGGTTACGAGAACGCCACGCGCATCGCCAAACTGGCTCTGGACAGCGGCCGCGGCGTACTCGAACTGGTGCGCGCCGAAGGCCTGCTCGACGACGCCATGCTCGCCGACATCCTGCGCCCGGAGAACATGATCGCCCCGCGCCTGGTGCCGCTGAAGGCGAGCGCCTGACCACCGCAGACCCAGGCATACGCCGCTCGCCTCAGTCCTTGACCGGCGACGGCGCGCTCCAGGCCGGGGCCTCGTCGAGGCGCCGCGCTACCAGCGTGAAGAGGGGGTAATCGCGCCCATGGTGCGGCTGCGCATGCAGGCTCTTCTCCACCCCGAACCCCATGACGCCGAGGAACTGGGTCAGAAAGTCGGTGCTGAACGCCCACCAGGTATCCCAGCGGACATCCCGCTCGCTGGGGATCAGCCGGCACACCGGGGACCCCTCCAGGTCAGGATGCAGCATGTCGGTGATGACGAGCGTATCGGCATGCCTGGCGCACTGCTCGATGACTTGCAGCGGCGCCCGGGTGTGCAGAAGCAGCGAGCCCATCACGGCGATATCGTAGCGGCCCAGCTCCGCCGGGAGCGCATACACATCCGCATAGGCGAGCCGGGCGCTCGACCCGAATGCACTGTGGCTGAACCACCAGGAGTTCTTCAGCCGGCGCATGACCTCGCGCCGCGGGCCTTGGAGCGGCTCGAGCACCGCGGCAGGAAAGGGCACGAAATCCCAGCCGGGCTCGTCCGGAACCTCGACGGCCGTTACCTGGGCGCCCATCCGTTCCATGGCGAAGGTCAGGAAACCACTCGCCGGGCCGATCTCCAGAACGCTTTTGCCGGCCAGGTCGAGGTGTCCCAGATAGGCGTTCGCGCCCTTGCGCAGATCCCAGGCACCCTGGACCTCCCCTACCCCCGGAATGTCCATCGAGTGATAGAAATGGCAGTCCTCGAACGACACGCCCGTACGCGCCGCCTCGAAAAGCGGCAGTTCCGTCCTTGAAGGCATAGCTGTTGGCTTCCCCACGGCAAAAGTCCGGGAGACTTTCCCGAAGTCACCCGCCCTTGGCAAGCCCTCGACAACGTTCGGCCCGCGCCAGCCAGCGTGCTCGAAAGACCGACCTAGAACACCGAGGCCCCGATGCGCTGGCTGAGCAGCTCCAGGGCGGCCATTCCCGCCAGCGAGTTGCCCGCGGCATTCAGCTCCGGCGACCACACGCATACGCTGAAGCGCCCCGGCACGATGGCGACGATGCCGCCGCCCACGCCGCTCTTGCCCGGCAGGCCGACACGGTAGGCGAAGTTGCCCGCTTCGTCGTACAGCCCGCTGGTGGCCATGATCGAGTTGACCTGCTGGGTCTGCCGCTCGCTGAGAATCTGCGAGCCGCTGTGCGTGCAGAAACCGTCGTTGGCGAGAAAGGAGAAGGCCCGCGCCAGGTCCACGCAACTCATGCGCAACGCGCAGTGGCTGAAGTAGCTGCGCAGCACCGCTTCCACGTCGTTGTGAAAATTGCCGAAGGCCTGCATCAGGTAGGCCATGGCCGCGTTGCGCGCGCGGTGGCGGTACTCGGACTCGGCGACGTGCAGGTCCACCGCTACCTCGCGATTGCCGGACAGGCGCCGGACGAAATCGCGCATGGACAGCGCCGGCGCGGCGAAGCGCGACTGGTTGATGTCGCAGATCACCAGCGCACCGGCGTTGATGAAGGGATTGCGCGGCCGGCCGCGCTCGAACTCCAGCTGTACCAGCGAATTGAACGGTTGCCCGGAGGGTTCGTGGCCGAGGCGCTGCCAGATCGACTCGCCCGAGTGCTCGATGGCCTGCACCAGGCTGAACACCTTGGAGATGCTCTGCACGGAAAACGGCGTCTGCGCATCGCCGGCGCTGAACACTTCGCCATCCAGGCCATACACGGCGATTCCCAGTTGCGCGGCGGGCACCTCGCCCAGCGCGGGTATGTAGTCGGCCACTTTGCCCTGGCCGATCAGCGGGCGAACTTCGTCGAGGATTTCACTTAACAGCGCGTGCATGCTCAGGCTCCCAGGCAACCTCAGCTAGACGCCGACCGCCCGTGCGAAAGCACAGCGAACGGCCACAGCGCTCACGAGCTCTCGAACAAACCGTCCCTGACCGGCCCGACCGCCAGCCGCTGGCGCACGTCATCGTCGATGCGCGGGTCGTCCGGGCGGTAGAGCATGACCTGGCGATAGGCGCTAACCCGGTTGATCTCCTCGCCGAGGAATTCCCACACCACGCGCGTGCAGGCGGGGGTGCGGCGGTCGCCGCTGGAGACGCCGGTCTTGATGCCGTTGAGGCGGGTGATGCGGCTCTTGTAGCTGGGGATGAGGATGGTCTGGCTCATCTCGTTGAGCGTCAGCGATTCGTAGTCGATCAGGAACACCCGGTCCTGCAGGTGGAAAGCCGCACCCAGGTAGCGGCAGCGCACCCAGTCCTCGGCCGGCAGGTTGCTGCTCGCCGAGCGCTCCTGACGTTCCTGGCGCTCGAACAGGAAGGTGCCGCGCTCCTCACGCAGGTGCACCAGCGAAAGCAGGATGTTGCCCGGCACGGACATGCAGTTGGAGTACTCGAAGTAGTACCCGCAGTAGCGCGCCAGGCTGGCGGACTGCTCGCGCAGCGGCTGCAGCAGGCTGTACAGCGGGTCGCCGGAGGGCGTGCTCGGCGTGTCGCTGGCGCGTGCGCCGATCAGCCGGGCGAACTGTTCGGGTGGCAGGCCCAGCTCGTAGTCCTCGACACCGAAGAAATCGCCGATGCGTCTGAGGTTGTAGGCCGTGGGACGACTCTGCCCGTTCAGGTACTTGTTGAACTGCGCGCGGTTGATCGCGAGCTTGCGGCAAACCTCCGCGATAGAGCGGTAGTGACTGCACAGCAGCTTGAGATTGAGGCCCAGATTATCCGACACGACGCGCCCTCGGGTGATGCGAGGGGCGCGATTGTAGCATCAGCTCGCGCCACCTCGAATCGACCTGCGAAATTGCCTGGAGCGGAACCTTGGCCAACCATGCGCCCCACGTTTTTCCGCGCCTGGCGCATTCCACCGCTGCTTACGAACAATAAGAGTCGAGGAGACCTCCATGCTTGAAGCGATCAACGATTTCCTGTCGGGCAAGCTGCTGATCGTTCTGATCGTCGGGCTCGGCAGCTACTTCACCCTGCGCTCGCGCTTCGTGCAGTTCCGCCACTTCGGCCACATGTTCACCGTGTTCAAGGAATCCCTCCGCGGCCAGGGCGGACAGCTGAGCTCCTTCCAGGCGCTGATGCTGAGCCTCGCCGGCCGCGTCGGCGCGGGCAACATCGCTGGCGTCGGTATCGCCGTGACCCTCGGCGGGCCCGGCGCCGTGTTCTGGATGTGGGTGACGGCGCTGGTCGGCATGTCCAGCAGCTTCTTCGAATGCACCCTGGCGCAGGTCTACAAGCGCGCCGACGGCGACGGCCTGTATCGCGGCGGCCCGGCCTACTACATCCAGCACGGCCTGAAACTGCGCTGGATGGCGATGATCTTCTCGGTCCTGCTGCTGGTCACCTACGGCTTCGCCTTCAACGGCCTGCAGTCCTTCACCGTCACCCATTCGCTGGAGAACGCCTTCGGCTTCCCGGTGCAGTACACCGGCATCGGCCTGGCCGTGCTGCTGGGCCTGGTGTTCGTCGGCGGCATCAAGCGCATCGCCTCGGTCTCTGACCTGCTGGTGCCGGTGAAGACCCTGGCCTACATCGGCGTGACCCTCTACGTGATCTGCACCCAGATCGAACTGGTCCCGGACATGCTGGTGACCATCGTCAAGAGCGCCTTCGGCCTCGAACCGGCCTTCGCCGGCCTGCTCGGCAGCGCCATCGTGATGGGCGTGAAGCGCGGCGTGTTCGCCAACGAAGCCGGCCTGGGCAGCGCGCCCAACGTCGCCGCCGTCGCCGCGGTGAAACACCCGGCCGCCCAGGGCGTGGTCCAGGCGTTCAGCGTGTTCCTCGACACCTTCGTGATCTGCACCTGCACCGCGCTGCTGATCCTGCTCTCCGGCTTCTACACGCCGGGCTTCGAGGGTGACGGCATCGTCCTCACGCAGAACTCCCTGGCCGCGGTCGTCGGCGACTGGGGCCGGATCTTCGTCAGCGTCGCGCTGAGCCTGTTCGTCTTCACCTGCATCCTCTACAACTACTACCTCGGCGAGAACGCCCTGCAGTTCCTCCTCGGCAAGAGCCGCACCGCGCTGCTGACCTACCGCGGCCTGGTGCTGGCGCTGATCTGCTGGGGCTCGATGCAGAACCTCTCCACCGTGTTCGCCTTCGCCGACATCACCATGACCTGCCTGGCCTTCGTCAACCTGATCGCCCTGGCACTGCTGATCAAGGTCGGCCTGCGCGTGATGAAGGACTACGACGCCCAGCGCAGCGCCGGTGTCGGCCAGCCGGTGTTCGACGCCCGCCAGTTCGCCGACCTGGACCTCGACCGCGACGCCTGGCCGAGCGCGCCGGCCAGCAGCGCGACCCACGAGCAGGCGCCGGCCAGTCTGGTGGAAAGCCACCGCTAAGCACTCCCACGCGTCGACCGGATGCCGTTTCTCCGCCCCGCGGGGAGGCGGCATCGTCGTATCGGGTAACGCTTTTCGCCCACGCCGGCGCGCATTCGCCGGCGGATTCGGCGCTATGCTGGCCCACCCGATTTCCCCTCCGCTTACCCAGGATTCAGGCATGAGCGCCGTCAACAACCTCTTCGTGCTCTACACCGGCGGCACCATCGGCATGCTGCAGACACCCGAAGGCCTGGTGCCCGCCGGCGGTTTCGAGGCGCGCATGCGCGAACACCTGGCCCGCCATGAGGTGCCGGCGCCGCGCTTCGTTTTCCAGGAAATGCTGCCGCTGCTGGACAGCGCCAACATGTCCCAGCGCGAATGGCTGGCGATGCGCGAGCAGATCGTCGCCGCCGTCGACCAAGGCGGCCACGACGGCGTACTGCTGCTGCACGGCACCGACACCCTCGCCTACAGCGCCGCCGCGCTGAGCTTCCTGCTGCTGGGCCTCGGCGTGCCGGTGGTGCTCACCGGCGCCATGCTGCCGGCCGGCGCCGACGGCAGCGACGCCTGGCCCAACCTGTGTGGCGCCCTGGCGGCGCTGGAGGCAGGCATCGAGCCGGGCGTGCACCTGTTCTTCAACGGCGAGCTGATGCACGGCGCGCGGGTCAGCAAACTGCGCAGCGATGCCTTCGACGCCTTCACCGTGCTGCCGCGCCGCCGCGAAGGCGAACGCGCCGCCGAACTGCCGTCTGCACTCGCCTACCGCCAGCCGCGCCAACCGGTGAATCTCGCGGTACTGCCGCTGTTCCCCGGCGTCCAGGCCAGCCATGTCCGCGCCCTGCTCGCCAGCGGCGTGCGCGGTCTGCTGCTGGAATGCTACGGCAGCGGCACCGGCCCCTCGGGCGATGCCGACCTGCTCGCCGCCCTGCGCGAAGCCCACGCCGGCGGCGTCGTGCTCGCAGCCATCAGCCAGTGTCCCCAGGGTCACGTCGAGTTCGGCGTCTACGCCGCCGGCAGCCAACTGCGTGACGCCGGCCTCGTCTCCGCCGGCGGCATGACCCGCGAAGCCGCCCTCGGCAAACTCTTCACCCTCCTCGGCGCCGGCCTCGACCAGGCCGAGGCGCAACGCTGGCTGGCGCTGGACCTGTGCGGGGAAATGGCGGAACGCTGAGGATCAAGGAAGGCGTCGTACGGTGCAGGGGCGGACGAGCGATTTCTATCGCCGTCAAACAGGCGCCGCTGATCCAGGCCTGCCAAACGACATTCGATACGGCATCTGCACCAGCTTCCTCTTCAGCCAGCGCCACGACGGCGCTGCGCCGGATTCCGGCTCATGCCGGCCGCCGGCCCAGCCAGCGCATCAGCCGCGACGACGGTTGCGGCGCGGCGCGGAAGGCCTCGAGCAGTTCGTCCAAGCCGGCCCGGCGTAAGGGGTCGAATGCCAGCCCGGCCTGCAAGGCGCGGGCAATCGAGGGCGCCAGGACCGAAGCTTCTGCCTGCAATTGCATCGCCCGCGCCTGCTTGCCGCTGAGCCGGCGGAACGGGTGCCGCCCCGTACACAGCTCGTAGAGCACGCAGCTCAGCGCGTAGATGTCGGCAGCGGCACTCAGCGCCTCGCCGTCCAGCAGTTCCGGCGCCGCATAGCGCAGCGTCCAGGCAGCGAAACGGCTGCGACACAATTGCGGTAAACCCGGCAGCCGATTCTCCTGGGCCTGACCGAGGCCGAAATCGAACAGCCGCAGACCCTGGTCGCCAACCATCACATTGCTCGGTTTCAGGTCGCCATGCAGCACACCAGCGGCATGCGCATGCGCCAACGCTTCCAGCAGCGCCAGTCCGATCTCCCGCGCATCGCCCCACGGCGCGCCGGCCGGGTGCTCGTCGATGAAGCGATCCAGCGTGCAACCGCTCAGCAGCTCGAGCGTGATGAAGGCGCGCTGGCTCAGCGGGTCTATATCGAACGCATGCAGTTGCACGACATTGGCGTGGCGCAGGCGGCTGGTCAGTGCGAACTCGCTGTAGAGCAGTGCGCTGGCGTCCGGGTATTCGGCGAAGTCTTCGCCGAGGGTCTTCAACGCCACATACGGCTGCGGGTCGCCGAACTGTTCGCGCAGCAGGTCGCACGCCTGGTAAACAGCGCCCATACCACCGACACCCAACAGCCGCTCTATCCGGTAGCGCCCGCAGAGCACCTCGGGCAATGCCGCCGATGTCGGCGTCAGCGGCGGCACGCGCGGCCCGTTACGCGCGCCGGCAGCGAAGGCGAAATAGGTCAGGTCCGGGTCGGCGACCGCCTCTGCGGCGAGCAGATCCGCCGGATCGGTCATGGGCGTACCACCACGGCGCTGAGGTTGTCCCGCGCCGTTCCGTCCAGCACCTCGTCGAACAGGCGCCGGATCGCCAGCTGCGGCGATGGCAGGCTGAGCGCCGCCCCCAGCGCACCGACGGACAGCTCGCGATAGAGCCCGTCGCTACAGAGCAGAAACACGTCGTCCGGGAAGATATCGAACTCGAGGATATCCAGACTCAGCGGCTCGGCGACGCCGATGGCGCGGGTCAGCGCCTGCGCCGCGGGATGCCGTGCCGCCTGCTGCGGGCTGAGCTCACCGCGGTCGAGCAGTTGCTGCTCCAGGGAATGATCACGGGACAACTGATAAAGCCTGCCGCGCCGCCAGAGATAGCAGCGGCTGTCCCCGGCCCACACGCACGCTCCCCGCGCGCCCTCCAGCAGCAGAGCCACCACGGTGCTGCCGATGACCGGGTCGGGCCGCTCGGCGGTGACGGTCAGTTGCTGATGCAGGCGCCGGTTGATCTCGTGCAGGCAGCGCCGAAGGCCCTTTACACGCACCTGCAGATCGCGCTCATCGGGCAGCCCGGCCAGTCGATCGACGATCAGCCGGCTCGCCAGCGCGCCACGCTGATGCCCGCCCATGCCATCGGCGACGACCCACAGGCGGCGCTCCGGCAGGTCGAGAAAGGCATCCTCGTTGCGCGCGCGAACCTTGCCGGTGTCGGTCCGCGCCGCGCTGCGCAGGCGCTCGGCCAGCGCGCCCATCACAGGGTTTCCGGCAGCTTGAAGTCACGCAGCATCGCCACGTCGAAGGGGTTCGGCGAACGCTGGCTGTGCAGCAGGTAGTTGGCTCGCAACCCACCCAGGTCGGCCTTGAGCATCAGTACATCGCGGCCGCTGTAGTACTCGGTCTGCATCAGGTCGATCAGGCGAAACAGCGACCAGGGCCCGGTATTGCGCTCGATGCCCACGCGCCGGCCGCCCAACTCCTCGACCACCAGGCTGGTCCGCCCGTCGCTGGCCGCCGCCGGCCAGTGGAAGGCGGTCGGCACGATGGGCCCATGGCGGTACTCCAGCTGTTGTTCCCCCACGCTGAAATCCGCGCGCCCCAAGCTGGAATCCAGCGAATAGGGCTCCAGCGTGAACAGCACCTGCGGCTCGCTGGCGTTCTCGGCGAAGAAGCTCTGGCGGATGATTTGCGCGTGCGCCATTTGCAGGAGGAATTCGCGTGACAGTGGCAGCCCGCGGCCATCGACGCGGCGCAGTTGATAACGGTCGGCCGCACCGCTGACGAAGGGCTTCAGATAGGCCTCGAAGAAGCGCTCGGCGATCCCCTGGCTCTTGAAGAACTCGCGGAAGTCGGCGAGCGCCACATCGCTGGCACTGCCCGCGTCGAACGGATAGCGGCGGTTCAGCGAGCCCTGGTAAGCCGCATACAGCTCGCTCCGATAGCGCTGGTTCAGGTAGTCATGGGCGCCGTTGAGCACCAGCATCCAGCTGTCCTCGGCAAGCCCACCGAGCCAGGCGCCGACCGGCTGCGGCAGGCGGGCGGAGCTGCTGCGGAGCAGATTGATCGCATCGAGCTGGCCCCCCATGCGCGCCTTGGCCAACTCGAAGGCGGCCTGCTCCGGCGCACTCGCGCTGGCCAGGCCGGCAAGCTGCTGCTGCAGCCCGTCGAGGGCCTGCAAGGTCGTCAGCAGGAGCGGAGCGGGACCGCCGTTGTCATCCAGCAACTGGTGCAATGGCAGGAAGCGTCGCTCCACAGCCTTGCGCGCGGTATCCGGCAGCGCCTTCGCCAGGCTCGTCTGGGCCTGTTCCGCGACGCCGGCCAGCTTGACGAGCTTGGGCTTCGCACCGAGCGCCTTCGCGGCGTCGGCGAGTTCCGGGCCCTCCCCGGTCACGTCGGCGAGGTCGCGAAAACGGGTGTTGTCCCGCACCTCGGCGAGCAGTTGCAGCAACGGCGAGTTCGCCGCGGTCAGGCCGGCAAGCTGTTCGGCCCCCTGACGGGCGTCGCCGATCGGCTCCAGGGAAAGCTGCGCCAGCGCCTCGGACCAGTAGTTGGCGTAGTCACGAAAGTACAGCTGCTCGATGTCCACCAGCAGGCGATTGAGGTCGCCACCGCTCAACCCGTCACGCTCCCCTAGCACCCAGTTGTCGCGCATCATGTCACGCACCAGCGTCGGGCCCTGGCCGACGAAGAATTGCCCGTAGCCACGCTGGGTATAGAACCCCGGGATCGTAAAATCGCTTCCGCCGAACAGCGCGGCCTGCGGGCCCAGCTGTTGGGCGAACCGGTAGTCCGGCAGGCCGCGCGCCTGTTCACGCAGCATCCGATACACGACGTTGGCCAGTGATTCGCGGCGAAGCACCTCGCGCGCCTGGGCGACCAGCCGATCATCCAGCGCGTAGCTAAAGGGCCCGCCGAGCAGGTGTTCGAGATGCTTGCTCAACCCCTCCTGAACCTGTGCGTTACCGGGATAACGCTGCGACCAGTCGGCGGCAAGCCGCTCACGTAGAACCGCAGGGTCGCGGCGCTCCTCGAGATTCAGCATCAGGTAGGCGCGCAAGCTGCCGAGCAGACGCTCGCGGTCGCCCAGGCTGGCACGGACCTGCGCGGCCAGTTGCCCGGCGATACGCGGCAACAGCAGGTGCTCCAGGTCGCGCCGGTAGTTCTGCGTGACGCTGGGCTCCACCTGGCGCCGCTGATACAGCCCGGCCCTGTCGACGATCGACACCTCGTCGGCGCCCGGAAACACCTGGGTGGCCGCAAAGCTGTCATCGAGCGCCTTCAGTACGGAGACGGCATCCTCCTGTCGGACCGTTTCGCTACGCGCGGAGCCAAGGCCTTGCGCCAGCGCGCGCAATTGTTCGAGGCGACTCTGGTTTGCCGAAAACCCATTGGCCCACAGTGCGCCAAAGCCCAGCAGGCAGATGCAGGCGGCGACATACAGGCCGCGCTGCCCCCAGTCGATGCGTCGCCGCTCCCGCTGATCGAGCCCGGCGAGTTCGGCTTCGGGAAAGATCACCTGATCCAGCAGGTGATGGATGAACCGCGCACGTCCGCGCCGGAACGTTGGCAGGGCGCCGCTGGCCAAACCCAGCTGGCGCCCGATGGCGCGCGTGTCCGGATCGAGTTCGTCCTGTACCTGCGGCGCACTGGTCAGGTAGAAGCCCCGCAACTGGCTGGCGCGTTGGTAGCGGTTGCCGGAGAAGGCCAGTTCGATGAACAGGCACAGGTGTTCGCCGATCTGTCCCAACTGGTGGGGAAAGTCGAGAATCCGCCCGCGCCGCTGGGTATCGCGCTCCTGGTGCATGCGCTGGATCACCTGACTGTTCAGGCGGCGCAGCAGCTCTTCGAACTCCTGGCGGACCACCTGGGCGTCGGTACCGTTCTGTTCCTGGCGAAAACTGGCGCCGAGCACCTGGTCGCTTTCCTCTCGGGAGAGCGTATCGAAGAACTCCTCGAAACCGGGCACCTTGTCGGCCTTGCTCAACACGAGGTAGACCGGCACTTCCGCGCCGAGTCGCTGGTGCAGCTCGTGCAGGCGTTGACGCACCTGGCGGGCAAGCGCCTCCAGCGCCTGCTCGCTCTCGTTCTGCAGACAATCGACCGGAACATTCACCAGCACGCCGTTGAGGGGACGGGCACGCCGCCGACGCAGCAGGCCAAGCAACGTCTGCCAGGCGGACGCGTCCACTGCCGCATCCGGCTGCGTGAGGTAACGCCCGGCGCAATCGATGAGGACCGCATGCTCGGCAAAGTACCAGTCGACGTTTCGGGTGCCGGACACCTCGCGGGTCAAACGATCCTCGCGTGGGTTAAGTGGGAACTCCAGGCCGGAAAAGTCCAGCAGGCTGGTCTTGCCGCTGCCTTGCGGGCCAAGCAGCAGGTACCAGGGCAACTGGTTGCGCCAGTGCTCGCTACGCCCGCGGTACAGGCTCGAACGGCGCAGGGTGCGCAAGGCGTCGCGGTAACGGCTGCGCAACTCGCCCTGCTCCTCGTTGAGCAGGCTGTCGCGGCGCTTGCGTTGCTGTGCCACCTCGTCCGTTTCCTCGCGCTTCTTGCAGGCCGTCGCGCGCCAGTTGGCGAAAACCATGCCGAGGCCCCACAGCAGGAACAGCACGCTGATGCTCAGCAGTCGGCTACCTGCGGATTCCCAGAAGCGGACGTCACCGACTGCCAGCAAGGGTCCGGCAAACCACACGAGCAGCGCCAGCAGAAGCACGAGACAGAGTGTCCAGACCCATGTCCTGCGCATGAAGGCGCCGAGTTTGGCGAAGAATCCTTTCATTTCTTCCATCCTCGATTCACTGACGGTCGGTGGCGACCGGGTCGGGCAGTCGGTAGGCCTGCAGCACGGCTTCGCGCTGCGCCTCGAGCGCCCAGGCAAAACCGCCATAGGTGATCGCCAGGCAAATCAGCGTGAACAGCGCCACCATCCACCCTGGAACGATGCGCACCAGGCTTCGCCGCGAATCCTTCAGCCCCTGCCAGTGAGGCGAGACATCCCGCGGGACATCGCCACGCAGCTGGCGAATCTGTCGATACAGGCTGTCGCGGATCGCCTCCAGCTCCAGCATGCCGCGCGGGAGGACACGAAACTTGCCTTCGAAGCCGAGGGACAACGCCAGGTACATCAGCTCCAGCATCGGCAGGTGCTTGACCGGGTTGCGCGAAAGCCGCTCGAGCAGCTGGAAGAACTTCTCGCCGCCGAACGTTTCGTTGTGGAAGGTGCTGAGGAGGCTCATCTGCGACCACTCGCTTTCGTTGCCCCAGGCCGTGGTCACCACCGCTTCGTCGAGCACTGTGCAGAGCACATAGCGGGCGGCCATTACCTGGCTGCTTTCGGCGCCGTCATGCAGCGCGCGGTGCTCGAACAGCTTGATCTCGCTGGCCAGGCGGGCCTGCAACGCGCCGATATCCTCGGCCTCGAAGCTGTGCTTGAGGCGCACCACGTCCGAGAGCAGCGCCGAGGCGGCGGCCACCAGCGGATTGAGGCCGAGGTTGAACGCCTGTGCCGGACGCAGGCGGGCGGCGTAGATCATCCGCTCCTCCAGTTGCTCATACCGGGGCGGCGCGGCGAAGTCGGTGAGCGGGCTTTGCGCCGGCGCATCGCCGTGGCGATTGACGATGACGGTCCTGTCGTCCTGTGCGTAATCCATTTCTCTGATCATGTCGTTCAGTTCCTGATCGCCCAGAATTTCAGCTCGAGACCGGGAAATTCACCGGACAGGTGGAAGGCGAAACCACCGGAGCGCTCCAGTTGCGCCAGTTCCTCGGAGTTGAGTTCGAGCGCGAAATAGGTCTTGCCGGCATGGAACGGAATCTGTCGTGGCGCCACCGGCAGCGGCTTCACCCTGATTCCGGGCAGATGGAGGTTCACCAACTGGCGGATACGCTCCACCGGGCCGACCTTGAGATGCGCCGGCAGACGATTGCGCAGTTCCTCGGAGTCGCACTGGGCGCTGGCGGCGAGGATGAACGAAGCCGCGCCAAGCAGCGTGTGATCATGCAGCGGTGACACCTGGATACCGTACTGACGCTGCTGCAAGAGCAACTCGATGGCGTGCTGTTCGAGCACCATCGACAGCACCTGACGGATCGCATCCATCAACCGGCGAAAACTCAGGCCCTGGTCGCTGTGCTGGTAGCGACGGTCCAGACGTGGGCGCTTGCTCTCGCTGGCGAAGGTCGCCAGCTCACCGAGCAGCCCGAGCAGTTCGCGAAAAATCTGCTCCGGATGTACCTGCTCGATGCCCAGGTAATGGCGCAGGAGCGGCTCGTAGCGGTTTATCAGCTGGAGCATCATGAAGTCGCCGACTTCGGCGCCGCCGACCTTGCCGGTGGCACTAATCCGCTCCGCGAGCGTATCGCCGCGATGAGCCAGCATGCTGATCACTTCCTTGAGGCACGACTGCAGATAGGCGGAGGCCTGGAAGTGCAGGAAGGTCGGAATGAACTCCGGATCGAGACTGACCAGCGCGTCCGGCGTGGTATCCAGCACATCGCAGAGCTTCAGTTTGACGTAGGCCTGGTCGCTTTGCTGCTCGCCGAGGAGCAGGCGGAAATCCGGCCGCGCGCAATTGACCTGGCTCGCCGCGGCGTCGCCCGCGTTGGAATCGGTCACCTCGGTTTCGATGGCGGTGTAACGCGCAAGAACGTCCTTCTGCTCGACCCGGCGGGTTTCGATGTGATTGCCAGAAACCAGCGGCAGGGCCAGGTAGATCGGCGTATTACCCGTGTTCGGAGGAACGTCCAGCGCCAGCGGCTCGCGCTCGGCGCCGATCTCGAACAGTGTCCCATCGGGCAGGATGCCGCTGGCCTGACTGAGCACCAGTTTTCCGGTCCCGAGGAACTGGCGGTCGATCTCCAGGGAGAAAAAGCCCCACGCGTAGCTTTCCAGGCGCTGCGTGCGAACCTTGAACTGGTAGTCGTAGTACCGGTCGTTCTGCTGGAAGTGCTGCGGGCGCAGCAGCATGCCCTCTTGCCAGACCACCTTCTGCGTCGTCATGGCCGGTTACCCACCCGGGCCGCGACGCTCGCGGGATCCTCGATGCCGCGTTCATCCAGCAGCAGCGTGATGGTCTTGCGCTCCTTCGGCTGCAGCGCGATCACGTAACGCCAGCGGGCCTCCGGCAGGTCGCGATAGGCCGCCAGAACGCCGACGTAGCGGCTGCCCTCCTGAACGGACAGCTTCAGTTGCCGTTCTTCGCCCGGCCGCAATTCGAGCTCCTCGAGGGCAACCAGATCCGGCGAAAGGGCTTCCTTGGGACGCTGATAGAGGGAAAAGAAATCGGCATTCTCGAACGCCACGGGATGCTTCAGCTCGAGCAGGCGCAGGACGATCGGAGAGGGCCGCCCATTGAGGTCGGGGTTCAGGGTGTCGCTGCCGCGCAGCTCGAGATCGAGCTTGGTCAGCGTCGAGTACGGCGACAACGAGGAGCAGCCGGCCAGGACAAACACGGCGGCCGACAGGGCCAGCAAACGAATCATGGGCATCATCCTTGAAGGTCATTGTTGAGGGTCGCGATGAGCCTGACCTGTTCTTCATAGGCCTTGGCGAAATCGCCGGCGAACAGCCGTTCGCTCCATTCATCGTCCTGCCGAATGACCCGGTGCAGGCGTCCGTAGGCGCGCCACCGCGCACCCGCGGTGGCGAACGGCGATTTGCCCTCGCGCTCGAAGCGCAGCGCCAGTTGCTCGGGCGACAGCAGTTCCAGCTGGCTCTTGAGCGCCGTCCGGCTCGCGGCAAGCAATGCCACCTGATGCGCCTGCAGGTCGCGAAAGCCACGGTTGATTGCCTGTTCGGCGCTGAGCTGTCCCGGACCAGACTCACGTAACAGGGCGGTCAGCGCCGACTGCCCGTCCGGGTCGTTCTTGAGAGGGTTGTTCCCGGTGGGCTGCACCGTCGTCAGCGGCAGACGCAGCTCCTTCTTCAGTTCGCGGCGCGTGCTCAGGCTCTGCTGCAGCCCGGCGATGCTTTGCCGAAGAAGGCGTGCGGTTCTGAGCACCAGGGCTTCCCGCTGCACATCGTCGAGCCCGGCGAGGTCGACGCCCAGGGCTCGTGCATATCGCTCCCAGAAGCTCTCCGGAAAAGTTGGTGGCGCCGCCGTTGTGGGCGCAGCAACCGCAGCCACCGCCGGAACCAGCGCGGGGATCGGCAGGCTCTCGGTGTCTATCCGCGCGTAATCGCGCTGCTGCGCTGCGGGAGGCTGCGGACGGGTCAGCGCCGCGAGTTCATCGACCTCGGCGTAAATGCGCTCCTGCTGGTCCAGCGCAATCAGCGGGTCCAGGTCGAGAAAGGCATCGTCGGGAATGATGCTGCCGGCAGGTTGCGGACGGCCGACGTCGCCCTCGAACGAGGCGGGGTCCTGAACCAGCCGCGCACGAATTTCATAGTCGCCGAGGCAGTACACCGCGCCATGTTCGATCCGTTGCGGACGGCCCTTGCCCAGGCTGGCACCGTTATCCTTGAGCTGGATGCCGTTGCTGCTGGTGTCGGTCAGATAGAAGGCGCCGTCGCGGTAGCTGACTTGAGCATGACAGCCAGACAGCACGCGCTTGCGGTCGGGAATGACCCAGTCGCAGTTGTCCGCGCGCCCAATGATCCCGCCAGCCTGCTTGAAGGTCTTGCTGGTGAGCAGGCCGGGGGCGAACTGCTGCGTGCCGACCATATCGAAAACCAGTTCCATGGCATGTAACTCCTTGCCTTCAGTTACCGCGATTGGTCACCTGCGGATCACCCAGCGGCCGATACTGATCGTCGTTGAACCGGTAGTTTCCGGAGCAGCCAGCCAGAGCCATCGCCAGCAGGGTGCAGAGCAATAATCTGTTCATTCCATCGGCCCTCCCTGGGCCTGATTTCGGCTTGATGGGGTGCTCGTACGAGCGCGAGCAGCGCCTACCAGGATCCATAGGGAATCCCGAATTTTTCGATGTAGGCTTGGGATGTTTCGGTAAGCGGTCGGTGTTTTCCGCCCGAGGTGCCGTCGTAGGGACCGACCCTCACCACCGAGCCCTGCACCCGGGCGACCTCGATGGCCGCAAGGCACGGCCCCATGATCCAGACCTTGGCGATGCCGCCGGGCGCCAAGCCGATGGTCAGGGCATTTCGGTAGTCGGTAAGCCACTTGTTGCGTGCCCCGCAGTAAGCCATCTCACCCTTGATCATCAGTTGCCGGGTGACTTCGGGGATTTCGACGTAAGCCTCATAAGTTTGCGGCTCGACCAAGGATTGCCAGCGCACATAAATCAGCCGCGGCAGATCGGCTCCATGTACGTCTTTGCCCGCGCCCCAACTTGGATTTGCAGGCCATCCTACGGGGCCTCCCTTGAAGTGCGGCGGTGTGCGGATCGCCGCGACGCCACTCATGGCGCGCCGGAATACGTGCCCCTGGATATCCACCGCATCGGCCGTTTCGATCCAGACCTCCATGTAATTGGGCGCAAGGAACCCCAGTCGCCAGGATTCGTAGGGCAATGGCCGGCCAACGCTGTGGACGCAGCCGGCGAGTAAAAGCCCCAGGCAAAGCGTGACAAGCCTCTTGGGCCAAGTGCTACCAAGACCCATAGGGAATCCCGAATTTCTCGATGTAGGCTTTGGATGTTTCGGTAAGCGGCCGATGTTTTCCGCCCGAGGTGCCGTCGTAGGGACCGACCCTCACCACCGAGCCCTGCACCCGGGTCACCTCGACTGGTGGCAGGCAAGGCCCCATGATCCAGGCCTTGGCGATGCCGCCGGGCGC
>NZ_DJTK01000068.1:75422-75810 GCF_002438225.1 Pseudomonas sp. UBA6310
CGGGTGACTTCGGGGATTTCGATGTAAGCCTCATAAGTTTGCGGCTCGACCAAGGATTGCCAGCGCACATAAATCAGCCGCGGCAGGTCGGCTCCATGTACGTCCTTGCCTTTTCCCCAGCTCGGATTGACGGGCCATCCTGCGGGTTTTCCCTTGAAGTGCGGCGGTGTGCGGATCGCCGCAACGCCACTCATGGCGCGCCGGAATACGTGCCCCTGGATATCCACCGCATCGGCCGTTTCGATCCAGACCTCCATGTAATTGGGCGCCAGGAACCCCAGCCGCCAAGCTTCGTAGGGCAATGGCCGGCCAACGCCGTGGACGCAGCCCGCAAGTACAAGACCTAAGCAAAGTGCACAGAGAGACTTCAGCCTATTCATTGGGATAT